>DAONDW010000131.1:3920-5140 GCA_035402785.1 Methanothrix sp.
GCCATATCGTAGTATCCTGAGATTCGCACTATATCAAGCTTCGATATCAGATATGAGCCATCTTTTCTCTCAAGCGGAGGATTGATCTCGATGTCCTGCAAAGACAGGCCAGCCTCGCCAGAGGAAAAGCGCTGGTATATCTGGCCCCAGGGCACGAGATGAGCCGTCTTGGCCTTTCCGGTTCCGTGGCGCAGCTCAACAGCCAGTATGCCCTGTCTGCCTGAGAGGGTGATGAACTCGGTCTCGCGTGAGAGCTGATGGGCTCCGGCGGCTGTGCTGAAGTGCTGCTTGAAGTAAAGAGATCGCGTCTTCCTGGCGTTCAGGCTCTTGCATTCTATGGCCAGGTAATATTCTGGGATCTTCGAGTCCACAAGTATGTCCATGAATTGAGTTGAGAAGCGCGACTGTTTGAGCCGATAGGCAATGGCAGGGATGCCATCTTTCTTAAAGAACGCATTCAGGGCGGCGGCCAGCGCCCACTCGAAGTCGGGCATAAATTGAGGCTCTCAAAAGGCAGCCTGTGAAGAGGCAGCCAATGCGTTTCCTGTAATTCTCATTGCGCGGTATCATTGGAGTCTGCGGCCTTATTTTGGCCTGCAGATCGAAATCCCGTCATGCCGTGCTTGCCAAGCTGCAACTGTCTCACGATCTCTCCAGCAGTTGCGGCATCCTTTGCCTCTGCCAGGATTTTAGTCCTGGCCAGAACCGTCCTCTTTCCGCATGGGCATGTTCTGGTCTTTGAGTCCTTCGGAGCGTAAAGGTGCCTGCCACAACTGCACCGGAAGACGATGAACATTAAAAGAGAAGGGTGGGTTTAAGCAGCAGGCAGCAGTATGGCATTGATGGTGCCATCCTGGCCGGGCCTGTTGGTTATGCGGGCGTCTCCAATCTCCGTCTTGATGACTGCGCCCTTGGTGAGGATGTTCCTTCTCATGTAGTGCAGATTGGCTTTGTTGTCTTTGACAGTCTCGATCTTGACCATCTTGGACTGGCCGGTCACTGGATCGGCTACTGTGGCCATGTTGCCTCTCAGCATGCGCATCTTCTGGTTTCCGCCTTTAGTCTCGATCTTCTTTACTCTGACCGCGGCAATGGTGGTATCGCTCTGCTCTCTTCCTACCTCATACTTTCTCTTGCCCCTGGCTGGAATCAATTTTCCTCCAGTGGGCTTCCTTCCAAATTTGCCTTGCCAACGCATATTACAATTCCTCAGATCGCAG
>DAONDW010000132.1:0-5138 GCA_035402785.1 Methanothrix sp.
AATCCGGATGCCTGATTCTGAGCTAAAATCAGAAAGTTTCCACCGGCAACTCCATCAACTGCTCCAAAATTCTGCTCGACAATGAATTCACCGGACATGAGCGGAATCTTCCATATATTCCTGCCGTACATCTCTGCCTGCTTTTCAAAGCCGTCTCCGAAAAACTTCAATTTCTTGCCGGTATCAAACTGCTTTTCAGCATCATGCATCCCAGAAAACGCAGCAGTCGTGGGCGCAGTCAACACGCACTGCCCCAGGCGGAATAGAAGCGAATTCTCTAAATTCTTGTAGCCCATATTGCAGATCAGTATGCTCACTCCGGGCCTGCCATCAGGTGTCTCGTCTCCAGTTAGAATGCGCTCGATTCCGGCCTCTGCAGAGCACCCAATTACGGAAGTGCCAAACCCCGTGGCTTCACGCGCCGCCTCCAGTGCCCACCGCTCTGTCACGGCTGTTATTATGACCCTTGCAAGCTTTATTGGAAAGCCTTCAGCAAAGGTATCGTCTATCTGCACACCATTGATATCCATAACATTCCTCTACTTTGGATTGTAAACCGCAAGATCAAATCCGCTGCCCTGCCCGTTCAACCGGGACAGAGCCGCGGCTGCACATACCGGCCTTTCCAGCGGCAGGTCATATGCCTGACGGGCAATTTCATCTGCACTGCTACCGCTCAGAGCCGCAGCCTCAAATCCGGTCTTCTCGTAGGTTGCAACCATCAATGCCTGAGCCTCACCAAGCCTGAACTCGGAGATCCTGAACTCATCCCTTCTAGCAATGCCAAGCCACCCCAAATCCCCGCGCACAACTCCAGCTATGCGTGGAGTATCCAGCTCATCCCTCTCATATCCATAGGCCACCAGGCTTATGGCCAGAGCATCAAGAGGCTTTGCTCCGTCCTCGATCCTCTCAAAAATCATGTCTGCCTGCGTGCCATTGGCTACCACTGCAACATCTCCGCTCGCTCGAATGCAGTTATAGGCGATGTAGGGATTTTTAGAGAGGTCTGCAGGATCAATGGGCGAGACGAGAATGCTCCTGCCGCGCACCTCTGCTCTCCGATTTGGAAAAGAACGGGAGGAGACTCTGTAGGCTACAAAGCCCCTTCCATTGCTGCGGCCTACTGCAACTATTCGGCCCACATACATATCTAGTCAACCAGCTTGTACTTGGCTATATTCGCGTCTGCCATTGCCTGGATCTGCCCCAAGATGCCAGCGCCGTCAGCCTTCTTGAAGAGATGCTTGTACCGGCCCTGAAGCTTAAGATACTCGACAACCGGCTTGATCCGGCGAATCTTTTTGACCCCGACCAGCTCTCCGTTCTCGTATTCAAGGAGAGGCCATAGCCCGCTCTCCACAGCCATTCTGGCGAGCTGGATCATGGTTCCAGCATCAAAGGTCCAGCCTGTGATGCACGGTGCATTGACCTGAATATACGATGGCCCATCAAATGTGAGGGCTTTTTTGACCTTTCGGCGCAGATCCACAGGATAGGCGACCGACGCCGTCGCCACATACGGAACATTATGAGCCAATGCAATGGCTGGCATATCCTTCTTGGGCCTGGGATTGCCCTGGCTCTTGCTGCCTGAGGGAGTTGTTGTGGTATGCACGCAAAATGGGGTTGAGCCGCTCCTCTGCACACCGGTGTTCATATAGGCCTCGTTGTCATAGCAGACATAGAGAACCTTGTGCCCCCTCTCGAACATTCCTGAGTTGGAACCCATGCCGATATCAAAGGTGCTTCCATCTCCACCGATCACAATGACATTGGTATCCTTGCCCCTGCGTTTGAGCACGACCTCCACTCCGGAGGCCACAGCAGAAGCATTCTCGAACAGGGAGTGCAACCATGGAACACACCATGCGCTCTCCGGGAAGGGCGTGGTCGTGACCTCCAGGCATCCGGTTGGCGAGACCACGATTGTATTGGGTCCAGCGGCATCCAATACCAGCCTGATAGTGGTGGGCATGGCGCATCCTGCGCAGGCCCTGTGCCCTGGTGCCAGCAATGATTTTTCCATTTTGTCAGCCTCCTAAAGTATCTCCGTCCTGAGATCGAGGAATTCGAACTCGGATTGTATTCCTTTTCTGGCAGCCTCTGCCTTGGCGACGATCTTTTGGATATCCTTGATGGTGATATCGCGACCTCCGAGTCCCGCGGCAAAGCCAATGATGGGAGTTCTTATGCTGCTATTGTAGAAGGCAGCCTTGAGATCTGTGACAAGTCCTGCCTCGCATCCAATGGAGACATCCTTTTCGATGACTGCAATTGCGCTTGCATCCTTCAGGGCCTTTCTCAAAGCCTGAACCGGGAATGGCCGATAGCTTCTAACCTTCAGCAGGCCTACCTTCTTGCCCTCGGAACGCATGACATCTATGGCATCCTTGATCGTTCCGATGACTGAGCCGAGGGTTACTATCACTATCTCGGCATCATCCAGGAAATAACCGTCCAATACCCCGCCGTAGTACCTTCCGAACATCTCCTCGAATTCGCGAGCAGCTTTCTCGATCTTGGAGAGGGCTTTTTGCTGAGCCTCGAACTGCTGATAGCGGAACTCCGTATAGGTTGATGGGTCCGCGAAGGCTCCAAAGGTCTTGGGATGCGCCGGGTCCAGGATATCAGCCGGCTTGAAGTCAGGCAAAAACTGCCTGGCAAGCTCCTTATCCAGAAGATCGACTGGCTCATAGACATGAGTCAAAACGAATCCGTCCATGCAGACCATAACTGGAGTGCGGATCTCAGCATCTTCGGCTATCTTGTAGGCCTGAAGCGTGGCGTCCACAGCCTCCTGCACATTCTCAACATAGATCTGAATCCAGCCCACATCACGAGCGCCGATGGCATCCTGCTGATCGTTCCAGATGTTGAGAGGCGCGCCCATTGCCCTGTTGGCCACATTCATGACTATGGGGAGCCTCATGCCTGATACGTTGTAAAGGACCTCATACATCAGGGCCAGGCCCTGGCTTGTGGTTGAGGAATAGCATCTTGCTCCCGCGGCACTGGAGCCCACAAGAACGGAAAGAGCTGAGAACTCGGAGTCAACCGTCAGGAACTCAGAATCAAGCTCACCATCAGCGACCATCTGTGAGAGGTTCTCCACAATATGGGTTTGCGGGGTAATCGGATAGGCAGAGATCACATCAGGTCGACAGCACATGACAGCATGAGCCACGGCATAAGAGCCCTCTACCACCTTTATATTGGAAGTCTTGTTGCTCATCACTTCTCCTCCAGGACCATTGTAATCGCCATTCTCGGGCACTCATTGGCGCATACGCTGCAACCTTTGCAGTAATCCAGGTCCGGGACAAAGAGCCCCTCATCCTGGTGGATACAGCCCTCAGGACAGTAGATCTCGCACAGGCTGCATTTTATGCATTTATCGTGATCGACAACGGGCACGAACGTCCGCCATGCACCGGTCTTTGTTATTCGGGTGCTGCACGGATCAACCAGGCTTCCGGCTTTGATTGCCATTAAGACACCATCTCGTATGCGGTTTTGATGGCGAGCAGGTTCTTCTTGCCAAGCTCCCCTTTGAATCGCTCGGAAATAGCTTTGTTCAGGCTCTCCAGGCCAACCTCTTTGCTGGCTCCGCAGAATGCCCCAAGCATCGTGGTATTGACTATGGGCCTCTTCAGGATCTCCATGGCGATCCTGGTGGCATCGATGGTGACGACCTCAGCCTCCGTCCTGAGCTTGAGAGCTTCCTTGGGTCGATCGGTATTGATTATGATCTTCCCTGTCGGCTTGAGGCCTGCAGCCACATCGACCACATCGAGCAGGGTTACATCCTGAACTATGACGTAATCCGGCTCATAGACCTGACTTCTGACCCTGATGGTTTTATCTGCTATTCTGGCGAAAGCCATTACCGGCGCACCTCTCCTTTCTACTCCGAAAGCCGGAAATGCCTGAGAGAATCTCTTATCCTCAAAAGCAGCAACGGCTATTATTTCAGCCGCAGTGACAGATCCCTGACCGCCACGGCCATGTAAGCGTATTTCTTTCAAGGGCTGACCTCCTATTTTGGGCCTGATCTACTCTTCTCCGCGAAAAAGTGATGAGTAAATATATCTCTTTCGGAGCCACGCCAAGTTCTTATGTAAGATGCTCGTCTAAAATAGAGTTCGTAACCCAGGTCAAAACACTGGCGCATGAAGGATAGCCTATGGATAACAGGAATGAAATACTCATTGCGGCGCGGGAGGCCAAAAGGAACCTCGCAGAGGGAGCAGATTTCCGGGTTACAGATGCCCTGGCCATTCTGGAGGGCATAGCGCCCTTTCTGAGCAAAGATGCCATCATCAACATCAAATGCAAGAGCTGTGATAACTATTCCAGTGCATCGTTTCCATTGAGCAGGGACTATTGGGCGGTGGACGATAGCGATTATTGTCACGCCAGGCACGCATCTCTGAAGAACCTCAACGCGTCCAAGCTGGCGGGCTGCAACCAGTATTCCTGTCAGGCTTCCTCAGACCTCATGGACCTTGGAAGGAGCATCATGGAAGAGGACCTGCAACCCGCCTTCTCAGAGAGAAAGCTCTATGATCGAAGCAAATTCGCCAGCTACAGCGTTGCATTTCGGCTGCAATCCTCGCCAGGAAAGGTCTGCATTGAGCTGGGACACATGACAGACGGTGGCTTTGCCGGAAGCGACATAAGCCTGTTCCTGGTAAGAAGACTTGATCCGGGCTTTGGGGCGACAGCATCGCAGAAGATAGCTGAGGCTATGAAAAGCGGTCTCATCATGGTTGTGCAGTCCAGCTTGCAGACCAGAAGACAACTGGACATAGACTACGTATTAGACTGGATAGCCAAAAAACGAAAGATGGATATAGTATATCTCTAGCTGTTGATTGAAGGATGTTTTAGACAATGGCGCAACCGTTAGTGCCAGATACCAGCGCGGTAATCGATGGCAGGGTCTCTGCCAAAATCAAAGCAGGTGAGCTGCATGGCCGCAGGATCGTTGTACCAGAAGCAGTGGTAGCCGAGCTGGAAGCTCAGGCAAATCATGGCCGGGACATAGGTATCCGCGGACTGGATGAGTTGAGGAAGCTCTCGGAGCTTGCCAAGACGGGCAAGATTGAGCTCGAATACGTGGGCATCAGGCCCAA
>DAONDW010000133.1:0-5069 GCA_035402785.1 Methanothrix sp.
TAAGGATTGTAATGACCAGGAATAGATGGTGATCACTATATAAATACTTCCTGGCTAGCAGATGGGCCGTCTCAATCGCGGGCACAATTGGCATCTCTCAATTATCGACTTTGTCCGCCTTCGCGCCAGGATCTGCCTGATCCAGTATCGCCTTGAATTCAGGCCATCTCTCCACAGGTATCCGAATTCCGTTCTTGGACCAGCCGGTGTACCTATCGCTGGTTACATACTCGCGGATATCAATTCCAACTGAGCCACGATACTCGGTCTTCTGTACCACGATCTCCGTGGTATCGTTCTTCTTCAGCCTTCCAATCTCTGCCACGGTCCAATCCCCAATCTTTGATCATTATCTTTTGATGAATCCGGCGATGATGAGAAGCACAATGGCCCCCAGAATAGAGGTCACAGTTCCACCAAGTCCTGATGTTCCCAGATAACTGCCAAAGATGGCCCCACCAATTATTGAGCCTGCTATTCCGACCAGAATGTTTCCCAGGAGGCCAAAGCCGTGTCCCACCCAGAGCTTTCCTGCAATCCAGCCGATGATTGCACCGATTATCAGCCAGCCGATAAATCCAAACATGTCGAAAACACCTCAAGATCGAATCGAATCAGATCGAGATTATGCAACGATCTCCACATGGAAGGATCTGGTATCGGCCACGATATTCTCCCAGGATCTCTTGTAGACGAAGTAGATTGTGGTCTTTCCTGGACTTAGGGGGGTGAATTCGAACACCTGCGTCCCTCCAACGCCCACGCGCATGGCCTTCTGGCTCGCGCTTGCATCCTCGAATTCTGCCATACCAAGCTTCAGCAGAACAAAATCATAGTCCGCAGTCCAGTTATAGCCGGTGGTGGGGTTCGAAGGCAAGGAGATGGTGAAGGGCTCGCCCACCCTGGCACGGATCAGCTCCACTTTTGTCTCCTTCTCATCCGGTATTCGATAGCTATCCACGGGGAACATGAGTGGGTGATAGTCTATATTTCTATCGTTTAAGATCCAGGGCTGATCTCCAATTCCATCATTGTTTCCATCTGTTCCATTATAGTCCGCCCAGTAATTGCCCATGCGGCTTCTCAGCACCCGGCTGTTGAACTGATAATTTATGCTATCTGAGGAATTCCAGGACGCTTTGTCCTCTGCGCAGACTGCCTCTTTTCCTGAAAAGTCATTGAGATAAATGCTGGCAGGCAGGATCACCTCAAGTGCGCAGCCGGCATCATCTCCGGCTGTATTCGAAGGCCTTCCGATTTCAAAGCCGTGCAGGATGGCACCGTAGGCGGCCAGTATGATGGGGCCATCCTCCGGGGAGAGCACGGGCTTGCCTTCGCCCACGTCAAGACCGTGCAGGTTCACAGTCTTTGCAATGATTGGCGATTCTCTGAAAAGTCCACCCTGCACAGTGATGGTATCGTCAGTTGATGAGGCATTTATGGCCCCGGAAATTGTGGAATAGTCGCAGCCACTGGCACAGACGCTGGTATCGCCCAGGGAGGAAGCCATGAGCAAAAGGTGCATGAGGAGCACAAGCATTCCAAGCGGGGCAAGCCTGACGGGGGAAAATGATCTCTTGTAATTGTGCATAGTACTTATTAGTAATAGTCTCAAAATTCATAGACTTTGCTGTTGATCTGAATGAACGGGAATAAGTGAGGAAGTGACAGTAGATTATGTCAGGAGAAGTCTTGGGCGAGAGGGAGCTGATCCGTCGCATTTCCGAGATACTGGGTGGAGTGGAGAACGACGACTGCGCTGTGATAGATTCCGGGGAACGCTATTTAGTTGTGACCACAGATATGCTTCACAGGAAAACTGATTTTCCAGATATTATGAATCCCTGGCAGATGGGCTGGATGTCGGTGGCTGTCAACCTGAGCGACATCGCTGCGATGGGAGCAGAGCCCGCAGGCGTTCTGATAGCTGCAGGCCTGCCTGCTGAGGCCGACCTCTACTTCATAGACGAGCTTTTTGCCGGATTTGGGGACTGCGCTGGCTATTACGGCACGCGCATAATCGGCGGCGACACAGACAGCCATCAGGAGCTGACGATCACCGGGACAGCTCTCGGCTTTGTGCAAAAGGATCAGGTGCTAAGACGCAGGGGTGCGCGCGAAGGAGATTTGCTCTGCACCACTGGATGTCTGGGCGGAGCTGGCGGGGGGCTATGGGCCTGGCAGCATGGACAGCTTGACAGCCCATTCATCGAGAAGCTGCTGGAGCCTGAGCCGCGTCTGGCTGAGGGCCGGGCACTGGCCAAGAGCGGCGCAGTCACTGCCATGATGGACAACAGCGATGGGCTTGCACTCTCGCTTTCAGACCTTGCCGAGGTCAGCCGGGTTGGCTTTGTCGTGTATGAGGAGAGGCTTCCTGTGGCAGACGGCCTGGAGGATGTGGTAGGAAGAGAGAGTGCAAAGGAGATGGTGATGAGCGCAGGAGGAGACTTCGAGCTGGTCTTCACCCTGAGGCCGGAAGGGCTTGAGGCAGCGCGAAGGGCGTGCAACCTCACGGTCATCGGCGAGGTGGTCGAAAAAGGCATCTGGATGCAGGCCAAAGGAGAAAAGAAGCGTCTGGAAGCGAAGGGATACGAGCACAGAATTGGAGGATAATTTGGAGAAGGTTTAGTGGAGAATTGGAGGAGATAGTGCAGCATTGGTGAGAATCATCTTTTTGAGATCGACCGCCAAAGACTGCATCGACCTGACACAATTCATTTGATGAACGGTGCAACAGAACACGATTTTTTGGCTATTGAACCGTCTTTGAAATATGGCTCCCTTCGGCTATTAGCCTCGCGCAACAGATCCATAATCATCTTACAGTCACATGTGCCAATGTCCACCAGGTTGTCGCTTCGCAGGAGACAGGGCTTGATCTTACCATCTGAAGTGACGCGCAGACGGGTGCAGTTCGCGCAAAACTCGGTGTTATCCATGGGGCGCACTATCTCCACCTCGGCGCCATTCAGAAAGTACTTGCGTCTGCGATGCATCTCGCGTGTGAGCACCCGGTCGGCCTGCGCCGCAATATGGTGCTCGATTGAATCGATGTCGCCAGATATGCCCTGGTGCTCGATATCCATGAGCTGAATGAGCTGAGCAATCAGTCCATTTTCCCGGCAAAAATCTATCAACGCAGGAATCTCTGCCTCATTCTCCTTCAATACCACCACATTCAGCTTGATTGGCAGGAGTCCGGCATCAGTCGCAGCAGCAATTCCAGCCAGGACCTTTTCCAGGTCTCCCTTTTGCCCTCTGGTTATGGCGCGATATTTCTCAGGATGAAGCGAGTCGAGGCTCACATTCACCCGGTCCAGCCCTGCCTTCGCGAGGTCACAAGCCTGTTCTGCCAGATATATGCCATTGGTCGTCAGGGAGATGTTCAGCTCAGACGGCATTTGCGCGATCAATCCGGCAAGGTTTTTTCGCAGCAAAGGCTCGCCACCAGTGAACTTAAGCGAGCGCACTCCAAGCTGAGCTGCCGCTCCGACAACACTTGTCACCATCTCATCAGAAATCTCCCCATCCGGCTTGACCTCGCCCTCGTGGTGGCAGTAAATGCATTTGAGGTTGCAGCGAGCTGTGAGAGCTACCCGCAGGCCTGTGACCTTTCGGCCATAGGAGTCAACCATCTTGGCTGGCATCAAATGCCCGCTAGTATCGCTCTTAGTATTAGTATTCGATCAATATTCAATCTCGCCCAAGCTTCGCTTGAGATAAGAGAGCAGAGTCATGCCCACAATCATGCAGATGGCCATGCCAGAGAGCAGCATTTCCCAGGATTGCTGATGCGAGGTTATGCCATAGATTATGCCGCCGGAAAGCAGCGTGAGCATAAGGGTCGCGATGATGGACACCAGCATGGACCAGAGAATGGACCCAACCTCATAGCGCTCGAAGAACGAAGCTGAGAGGACAAAGGAAATTGCTGCCATGGTGAGGATAACGGATAGCTGCAGAGATGGACCATAGCGGAATAGCTGAATCAGTCCCAGCGCGAGAGTCATCATAACCAGCGCCAATAATCCTGAAGCAAAGAACGCCTTTAAAATGTAGTTGTCAGATGAAAGCTGCACATCAAACCCCGTTACTTTATTGAGCAATTATGAATATAAAGATTGTGCATCGCTGAAAACTCAATTAACGACCAAATAATAAAAAGTGGGGGAGATCATCTGCTCATTCAATAGACTCTGGGAAACTCGGCCTTCGTCGGAACCTTGAAGCAGGTGCAATCAAAGATGCCGGTCGCCGATTTAAATGTTTTCTTATCGAGGGGATTCATATCCGCAAAGCCGCCAGAGCAACATGGCAACCAGTCATCAGCGCTCCGTACCAGGGTATTGACGTCCTCATGAGACATGTTTTTGGTTATGTAGTATGTCCCTCTGTAGTCCTCATCGATCAATATATTCGCATTGTGAATATCTCTATTGTTATCCAGGACGCCGACATGACCATGGCCCGAAAAAGCGGCTTCAAAATTGAGCTTGGTCCTGTCACTGGTGTTTTTTATATAATCAAAATCGGTCGAAGAGGAAGAAGATTTCATATATAACTCGGCTGATAGGTTTTTGCTGAGTGTATCCAGATAACTGAATCTTGCATTCATGGATACACCAGATACATAGTTTTTAACGCCTGTGCTCTCGGAGCCTTTGGATTGAAAAGCGATTGGAAGAGAGTACTTTCCAAGCGATATGTTTATAGGAGCATATGTGAAGTCTGCACTCTCAATCAGGGTTATGTGCTTGTCGCCCGATGAAGAATATATGTCCTTTTTAAGATCGTATTTGACGCCGTCTCGTAGATCAAGCTCAGAATCGGTGTCATAACTGCCACTGCCATGAACATTATTGCTTATGTTCAAATACTTTGTGCAGGCATTCTGATATGTGCTAAAATAGCCTCTTCCATCGACGTTCTGATCCATATGATATATATACCCATATATTCTGCTTTCAGAAGTATATATTTTATCATCAGAATACTGGCCACAAGTCAATCCAATTAAAAGCATAAAATTTAAGATAACCAACATCAGCATGATTCTTGAGATTTTCAGC
>DAONDW010000134.1:0-5060 GCA_035402785.1 Methanothrix sp.
AACGACTTTCTGCCAGCAATATACCATAAAAAACGACAGTGGGAGATGCATGACAGACAGTCCTTGGGCAGCATTGTTGCTGGCTTTTATTGCCGTTCTCGTCCTGGCGGGCACGACGGCAGGAGCTGAAAAGTCCGATAACATTCTGGTGTTGGGAGATCTATTTGATATAACTGCCAGTAGCCTCGACCCGGCTCAGGAGAGCGGAGGCCTTCTGGCGGACAAAGCTCAGATTGTTGAGACGCTTGTTGGCGTAAATCCGGATATGTCGCTTGCGCCAAAGCTCGCTGTTTCCTGGAGCCAGATCGATGACCTCACCTGGGAGTTCAAGCTGAGAGATGGAGTCCTATTTCACGATGGCTCGAAGATGACTGCGGATGATGTGAAGTTCTCGCTCGAACGGGCGAACGAAAAGAACTCACGGGTGCCAACTCTTCTGAAGATGGATTCAATCGAGGTCGTCGATCCCCTGACCATCCGGATCAAGACCAAGGAGCCCAACTACATACTTCCGGCGGCCCTTCATTTTGCTGCGCCCATGGCCATCATCAGCCCGAAGTCTGTCGATAGCAAGGGCGACATCGACAGGCCGATAGGCACAGGACCCTTTATGTTCGAAAGCTATGATGAGGCAACCCATGTGCTGACTGTCAAGAAGAACTCTAACTGGTGGGGCGGCGAGGTCAAGCTTGACGGAATTGTGCTCAAGCCCATCACAGATCCCAATACCCGTGCACTCTCCCTGGAGAACGGCGAGGTTGACTTCACAGTTGACGTTCCATACAGCGAGATCGATGGACTGAACGGCAAAAATGGCATCACCATCGACAAGTTCGAAAACTCAAGGCTCATCTACCTGTACTTCAACCTGTTGAAAAAACCCTTTGACGACGCCAGAGTGAGAAAGGCCATAGCCTATGGCATGGACCGCGCTGAAATCGTCAAGTACGTCCTCTTCGACGTGGGAACACCTGCTGTTGGCATCTACAGGCCTGACTTCTACTGGACAAATCAGGATCTGGTGGCATATGAAAAGGATGCCGACAAGGCCAAGGAGCTTTTAGCTGAGGCCGGATGGACCGACACTGATTCGGACGGCATCGTGGACAAAGACGGCAAGCCTCTTGAGATATCTCTTTTGACCTTCCCCAACAGGCCCTGTCTGCCTCCAATGGCCGAGGCTCTTGCAGGACAGCTCAAGGAGATCGGAATCAAGGTAAATGTGGAGGTCGTGGAATCAGGTGTGGTCTCAGAACGCCAGAAGACAGGCGACTGGGACACAGCTTTGAGTGCAGTCAGCGTTGCAATGGTTCCGGATCCGTCCTACATCCTGGATTCCTACTTCAAGACGAATGGATCGAACAATCGCGGCTACTCCAATGCACAGGTGGACCAGCTCCTCTCTGAGGCCTCTGTCACGGCTGATGAGAAGGAGAGGCTCACCAGGTACCAGAAGGTGCAGGAGATGGTCCAGGATGAGCTTCCGATCATTCCGATGACCTACTATGAGATGGTCGTCGCAAAGAAGGACTATGTTAAGGGCTACATATTCGACCAGACATCGCACGACTACACCCTGACACCTGAGACCTACATCGAAAGATAAATTGAAGGCTAAATTGAAATGAATTCAATGCTCCGCTATCTGATAAGGAGGATGGCCTTCATGGGCGTGACGGTTCTGGCCGTCTGCGCCCTCACCTTCTTTCTCATGAACATAATCCCTGGTGGCACAGCGGAGTTGATCCTCAAGCATACAGTCCTGGAGCTGGAGGATATTCCGACTGACGAGCAGATAGCCGAAATATCGAGCAAATACAATCTTCATGATCCGCTCTATGTTCAGTTCGGACACTGGCTGGCCAGTGCCCTCAAAGGAGACCTCGGCAGCTCCTACATCCAAAAAAAGCCCGTCACCTACCTTCTGCTGCTCAGGCTTCCTGCTACGATCCTTTTAGCATTCTCTGCAATGTCAATTGCCATCGTCTTCGGAGTGCCTCTGGGGATATTCTGTGCAGTGAAGGAGAATAAATTGACTGATTATATTCTCAGGATTGTCACTCTCATCGGCGTATCCATGCCAGGCTTCTGGCTGGCGCTTCTATTGATTCTATTATTTTCTGTCAACCTGAAGCTGTTTCCGGTTGCAGGCTACGGGGAGCTGAAGTATCTGGTCCTGCCTGCTGTGGCGCTCTCTGCGCATTCCCTGGCACTCACATTGAGAATGGTTCGAACAGGAATGCTTGAGGTGATGAGCCAGCCCTACATCGCTTATGCTGTCTCAAAGGGCCTTCCGCCAGGGTATGTGATACTTCGCCATGCCCTGAAAAATGCATTGCTTCCGGCGATCACAGTTCTAGGCATGAGCCTTGGGCACATGCTGGGTGGAGCAGTTGTCATCGAGAGCATCTTCACCTGGCCGGGGGTAGGAAGCCTTCTGGTCGATGCGATATCCGGAAGAGACATTCCTCTGGTGCTCGGATGCGTTCTGACAATCGTCGGGGTGTTCGTGACGATAAATCTGCTGGTTGACCTGGCCTACACATATCTCGATCCGAGAATCAGGTACGGATGACCATGAAATCGAATAATCAGAATGTCAGTGAACAGCATTTTCCAGTTCCTGCAAGGATCAACTGGGCAGCCTATCACAGAATAATGGCCAATCGAATGGTGACGATCTGCCTCATCCTGCTGGCGATCCTGGTCATTTTGGCGCTTCTCGCTCCCTGGATTGCGCCTTACGATCCAAATGATATCAATCTCAGGTCAAGCCTGGCTTCGCCCTCGAGCGAGCACTGGCTTGGCACAGACCACCTTGGAAGAGACATCTTGAGCAGGCTTTTATATGGAACCACAACATCATTTTCCATAGCGATTTCGGTTGTGGCCTTTGCGCTTGTCATGGGCATCCTTTTTGGCGGCATCGCAGGCTACTTCGGAGGGCTCGCGGATGACATAATCTCCAGGGTCATCGACCTTTTCCTATCATTTCCAAGCATGATCTTTGCCCTGGCAATAGTGGGCGCTCTTGGAAGCAGTGTGCCTAATCTCATCCTAGCCCTCGCCCTGGTCAACTGGGCAAGCTATGCCAGGCTGATGAGGGGCCAGGTTCTGTCAATCAAAAGCAATGATTATGTCTCCTCTGCCAGGGTAATCGGGGCGAGCGACGCGAGGATTTTGGTCAGGCACATCCTGCCCAATGCCATCTCTCCGGTGATTGTGCTTGCGACCCTGGACATGGGGCATGTCATTCTCTCCGCCGCAGCTTTGAGTTTTCTGGGGCTAGGCATTCCACCATCGATCCCGGAATGGGGGTCTATGCTCAACGCCGGAAAGGAGTTCATGAGAACAGCACCAAATCTGACATTATTTCCGGGAATGGCCATAACATTTACAGTGATTCTTTTCAGCCTTCTTGGAGACGGATTCCGGGAGGTTCTTGATCCTGAAAGCGAGGTGAGCGGCCTTGTCGCTGCTTGAGGTAAATGATCTGTTTGTGGGCTTTGAGACACGGATGGGAACAGTTCAGGCTGTGAACAATGTGTCATTTAATATCGAAAAGGGTGAGACCTTTGGGCTCATTGGAGAGAGCGGGTCCGGAAAGTCGGTCATAGGCATGTCAATGCTGCGGCTGCTTCCAAAAAATGCAAAAATGAGCGGCCAGGCGCTTTTTGAGGGATCGGATCTCCTGACTGCAGATGAGAAGCAATTTCAGAGATTCCGCGGCGAGAAGATCGCCTTCATACCGCAAAATCCCACTGCATCTTTGAATCCGCTCATGAAAAACGGAAGGCAGGTCTCAGAGGTATTTGAGAGAAAGGGGCATGGCAGGAGGGAGGCATGGAATATGGCTCTTGAGGTCATGCAGAGGCTTTTGATAGGAGAGCCTGCGCTCTCTGCTGCAAAGTATCCCCATCAGCTTTCAGGGGGCATGAGGCAGAGGCTGATTGCAGGAACTTCGCTGTCTTTGGAGCCGCAGCTTGTGATTGCCGACGAGCCGACCAAGGGCCTGGACACACTCACCAGGAGGAGCACCATCGAGTTCTTCAGGCAGCTCGAAGGGGAGAAGGACAGGTCAATGCTTCTGATCACCCATGACCTGGACCTGGCATATGAGATCTGCGATCGTCTGGCTGTTCTGTATGCCGGGGAGATTGTGGAGATGGGACCAGCTCAAAAGCTGATGGACAGCCCTGAGCATCCATACACGAAGGGGCTGATCAGATCGCTTCCAAAGAACGGCCTGGTTCCGCTTGAGGGGAGCAGTCCAAGCCTTCTGGGCCTGCCTTCTGGCTGCTTTTTTGAAGAGAGGTGCAAGTATCATCGATCTGACTGCACGAAGAGACATCCGCAATTGAGCCAGAATGGAGGCTGGATGAAGAGATGCCTGATTTCGCAAGCCCACTGATCGAGGTGAAGGATCTATGCAAGCGATATGGCAGCCACAGGGTGCTGCAAGGGGCAAGCTTCGCAGTCAACCGGGGAGAGACGCTTGGGCTGTTTGGGATCAGCGGCTCAGGAAAGAGCACTATTGGCAGGTGCCTGATGCTTTTGGAGAGGCCTGACTCAGGGGAGATCATGTTCGATGGCCGTGATTTGCTGAAGATGAGCAAGAGAGAGGTATTTCTCGCAAGGCCAAGGCTGCAGATGATCTTTCAGCATCCTGAGACCTCCCTGAATCCCAGGATGAAGGCCCTTGAGAGCATCTCCGAGCCATTGGTTGTGCACAGGAAATTGAGCAGTGAGGCGATCTATCAGGAGACGAAGAGGCTGATGGGCCAGGTGGGATTGCGCCCGGAGCATCTGGAAAGGTATCCCAATCAGTTGAGCGGAGGAGAGATTCAAAGGGCTGTTTTGGCCAGGATCATATCGCTGCAGCCAAGCTTCGTTGTGGCAGATGAGCCGACCTCGATGCTTGACGCCTCAGTGCAGGCCCAGATTCTGCGGCTGATGATGAAGCTGCAGGAGGACACGAATCTCGCTTATCTCTTCATCTCACATGACCTTGATGTTTTAAAAGCTGTCACAGACCGGATAGCCTATATCGAGAACGGATC
>DAONDW010000135.1:0-5011 GCA_035402785.1 Methanothrix sp.
CCGGCGAAACGGGACCGCATAACCGCTGCAATCCCGAAAAACTGCTTACGGCACCTCGTAATTGGATGAGCAGCAGATATCTTTCATGCTCTTCTCCATATCATCATAATAGGCATCCGAGAAGCAAGCGCACTCTGTGATATTGCTGCTTATATTGAAATCCTTGCCTGGATTCCAGTCTCCCCAGGTTCCGCTGGTCGGAGTGATGTTGAATATGCTTGAAGCATTGACTGCCATCGTTTCCGTATTGAGGTCTTCTGTTCCAGGACAGCAGGGCAGCGGCTGATAATAGGCCTCAAAGGTTGTACTGTTGTTGGCCACCAGAATGCTCCCCTTGCATGTGGCCCTGACTCTCACGACATTCGTGTAAAATCTGCGCCCACCATCAACCTTTGCCCTCATCTTTATAGACAGGGTCCTGCCAATATCAAGCGACGGAATGGTCCAGTTGACCATCTGACCATTGACCTTTGCCCTGATGCTGGAGTTTATATAGCTGCAATTCTCTGGAAGGAAGTCTGTCACATTAAGGGGCTTGAGCAGCTTATTGCCGTCATTGGTGACGTTAATTATGAAAAGAACGACATCCTCGTCAAGCATCATGGCCTCCTTTGTGACATTCACATGCGCAAAGAGGTGCTTGATCACGGAAGAAAGGCTCATTGCTGTGCTTATTTGATAGCTTCCAGTAAAAGTCTCGTCCAATGCAATGCTGCGCCTGTTCCTGAGCTGAATGTTGAGGCTGCCATTGAATTTTCCGAGAACCGAAAGACGCGAGGCTTCCATCAACGTCTCCTTATCAATTGACGTTGCTTGCTGGAGCTTCTCGCTTATGAATATGCCCTCATCTTTATCATGAGTCCACATTCCCTCATTCCAGAGATCGGCATAGCTGATGTTCGAGGATCCTGCCCGAACCTGGACCGGAGAATATTTCATCTTCGAGATCTTGTCCACCGAACTCAATTGCGACGATTCCTCAGAAGAGTAGTAGCCGCTGCCTGATTCATAGGACCTCTGAAGGCCGTCAGTCCTCTTGTCAGATGAGACGAATCCTTTGCCCGTGCTTGATTTTGTGAATTTGGGACTTTCTCCGTAAGAGTCCACAGACTCCAATACCCGGAAGCTGCCGTGGTAGTTCTCATCTATCTCCTGAATTATATCTGCAGTCTCAGGCGAGAGCTTTTTATAGGATATTTCTGCCTTGCCTGACATGAAATCCGCCTTTGAGTTGTAGACCGTCTGGTTCATGTCAGCCTGAAATGAGCTGCTTTTGTTCAGTGTGTCAGCATATTGATAGATTTCTTTGATATCATCGAGCAGTATTCTGTTCTCGACATGCGTCGCATCCGACCACATGGAATTATGCTCAACGTTTCTTCCTCCTGGCAAAAGGAAATTTGAAGGGTGATAATTGGCGAACAGCTCTTTGTCGAGGCTCACGCTCCTGTTTTCCTGGTCAAGGCTGCTTCTTGCAGTCTCCTGGTAGGTGCCACTTCCGTGCTCCCTGCTCAGGATCCTGGTGCCTGCGGAGCCCAGGAGAGTGACAGTTGAATAAGCTGAAGCCCTGTAGGGATATGTGCCAAAGTATCCCAAGATTTCCACCCAATTGGTTAACGACTTCACCATATCAACAGTGGACAGCTCTTTTCTGGAATAGACATATCCTTCACCCTGCACCACCGAATTCTCATGAAATTTGGCCTTTGCTTTTTTAGGGATCTGCACCACCAACTCGATAGATCCATTCTCACTTTCTTTTAGCGTTCCAATATTCCATGTCAGATTATGATTGACAATGGAATTCGGATATGGTGCTGCAGAGAGGAGAATTACCTCAGGGAGTATGTCGGTTATGGACACGTTTTTGGCAGGAAGATTCTGTGAGTTTCCGTAATAAATGAGATAAGTTATGTTCTCTTCTTCGCTATAGCTGCTCTTGTCTGTGGTCTTATAAATCCAGAGAGAGTGAATCACATATGTCTCCAGCGATTTCTTCAGACCTTCATATTGTGTGGAGTTAATTTTATAAATATTGGTCAGCCTGGTTGCATTTCCCGGCAAAACACTCTTTGGCTTTACCTTCACCTTTATGGTAATGGTGCCGCTCTCTCCTGGATCCAGGTCTCCGCAGTTCCACCAATAGTAGTCTCCGAGGTTGCTTCCGGAAACATGTGGATCTGATGTCACATCTACCAGGTCAACATATCTGTCCAGCCAGTCATAAACAGTTACATTGGTCTGCTTTATGTTTCCATCATTTCGGTAAATTATCGTATAGGTCAGTAGCCCACCCGGAGCAACAAAATTTGCTGAAGCGATCTTGGTGATGTTCAGGGGCGTCCCCACCAGGGTGGTGTTGATGATGCTTCTGGAATCGCTGCCCTCCAGGCAGCTAATGTCCACTGCGTTGGTTATCTCAGATCCAGGATCTGCATCTGCATCGATTTGGGTCTCAATCCAGATCTTTCCGGACTCTCCGACAGCGAGGTTTCCCACACTCCATTGATCCGTCGTCCCTTCATCTGGAGATGGGTCCGATCGAACGAACTTCACGCTCTTATTATAGCTCTCCCTGATCACAACCTGATGGGCATCTGCGGCACCTATATTTTTATAGTTAATTGTATAATTCAGGTAATCGCCAGCTTTCGGCAAATCTGAGTCAGCGGATTTTACTATCTCAAGGATCGGAAGCTGACGGAAGATCTCCAATGTGAATGAATCCGAGTCTGACACATCATTTCCATCCTTCGTATGGGCTGTTGCCTCAGCAGTGTTTTTCAGGAAATATTTCGCTTCGTAGGGCTTATATCCCGGAACCATTTTATATTCTTTGGACAATATATTTCCAGATATGTCCACGATTATCACCAGAGTATCTCCTGATTTGTAATCGGTGACCGTAATCGTGCGATATCCCGTTGCCGGTGAATCATAGGCGATTTTTAGGTACTCTCTTGCACCTGGCGGTGGAAAGAATAGTTCCTCAGATGCTATTTTCCCAAATGGTGTATAATACACAGTCATCATTGCACCGCTGATGGGATCTGTATATACCGTTTTATTTAAAACTCCATTTGAGTCGAAGACCCGGCTTAGAGATTCACCTGTCACCTCATTTGTATAATTGAAATAAGTATATTCCACACCATGAATGATCTCTTTTTTCTTTTCAAGGATGGCCGCACCCATATCAAACTGTCCCGATGATTGACGTACATTCTTTAATATTATCTCCAGGCGGCTTTTCAGTTCCATCAATTTCGAAATGATCTGCTGAATTTCCTCAGGACTTTTATTGCTCTGCATGATATGCAGAATTGAATAGTCTTCAGGATCTGCAATTGTGTATGCTCCTTCATACCACCATGATTCTCCAGGATCGAGAACCCCATTTCCATCATCTCCAGATTTATAGACGGGAGAGCAGTTGGGTCCCCAGTCCTGAAGATCGGTGAGATTCGGTTCGAAGAGAGGCTGATTTCCCGTGTTTGTGACATTGTAGGTATATAACACATTGTCGCCTATCCTGATAGGCGCAGAAAAGACGCAATCTTTGTCCAGGCTTATGCTGGCAATGGCCTTCGGCATCACCAGCACATCAAGCTCGTAATTCTTTGAACAGCCGCCAGAGCTGGTCAGAGATAGGGAAATGGTTACATCTTCAGGCGCATTTACTACTGGTGCCGTCCAGCGAAAGGAATTCTCATTTGAGCGGGTCGGGCTTCCCTGAGAAGCCGTCCATGAGAAGGCGATATCATCGCCAGTGACATTTTCTGCAATAAATTCAATGACATGCCCGGACGTGGCCTCTCTTTCCACAACAGCAAACGCTGGCGAAATGCCAAATGCTGCCAGAAAAAGGGCTATGCTCAATGTGACTGCGACCAAATCCCATTTTGCAGAAAATGGCAGCCGGAAGTTCCGCATGGAATTGGCGCATCTTCTCAGTTCACCTTTCACCCAGGCCATCAATTTTGCCCCTATCTGAAAATTGGTCCAGCTTCATCCCGCTCTGTCCTCATCTGGCACTTCCAAAGCTGATCGTTGCCACAGGCTTGGCAATTGCTGTTATTGTTAAATTGCACTCATTCAACTGCTGCTTCTCATAGCCTTCATTTTTATCTATGAGAATGGCCTGCAAATAATGCTCTCCTACTTCGTAATTGAGCCAGTCAATGGTTATTTTATCTGGATCCTGTGACTCAGAAGAATCGATTTTCATTCCATCGAGATACCATTGAACCTGCACTGAAGACGAATCATTCATCACCACACTGTAGGTTTGAGTGTCTTCCTGACAGGTGTGCTCCTCTCCTGAGATTGTGCATGGACAGTCGCCTAAAATGATCTTGCGACTGATAGATGCAGTCTTTGCTGATTGATCATATACGCTGAGCATCACCTCATAGCTTCCCGGAAGATCATAGACATGAACTGGATTTTTATCACGGCTTGCAGATCCATCTCCAAAATCCCAGTAATAATCATAGGATCCGGATCCTCCGGCTGTCCCATCGAAAAATTCAACTGATAGCGTGCAGTTCTTTATGTCCCAGGAGAAGAATGGGGTGATGGGCGTCTCTGCCAAAAGCTCCATATCCATTCCGCCATAGCACTTGGTGTTGCGGTTGCTGCACTTCCGGTTGGCTTCGCTGCATCTTGTCCCCTTTGCTGTCTCCCAGCTCAACACAAATCTCCGGAGCCTGATTTCCTCACCACTCTTCCAGCTCAGGCTGATGAGGGGATAATTCACGATGGACTTTGCTTTGATCTCATCAAGTACGCAGATTCCACTGTCATAAAATGATTCAGTTAATGTGCCGTTGAGATACAGGTCTGCCAGCAATATAACAGCATAGCGGGGTGAATTGGCATTATTATCAATAGTGGCCCACAAATAGCAGCTCTGCTCCTGCCCACGCTCTGCTGATTGCAGATCATTTCCCTGTGCATCGCCTATCCATACCCGCGATACTGTTACATCCTTTGCCTGGCACTGGAATTT
>DAONDW010000136.1:0-2135 GCA_035402785.1 Methanothrix sp.
CTATGATTTCACAGCATCCGACAGCAGAGCCTATTCCTGGCTGGAACTGGCAAATGTCGAGGCTGGCCAGGTTTATTGGTACTGGTTTTCTCCAGACCGCAATCTCTACGAGACAGGCCACATCGACATTCCGGCAAATCCAGCAGGCGGAAGCTGGCCATCGTATTTCGTATGGTACTATATCGATATCGCAGATATTCCGGCTGAACCCTACACATCAGGCAACTGGCATGTGGACGTCCACATAATCGGACCGAGCTACACAACGCAATTGACTGAGCAATTCTCTCTTCAGACAGCCCCCAAGGAATCAGGCACCATCCAGGATGCTTCATCTGTAAATCGCGTACTCGATCACTGTATGGCAAGCAGCATCGATGAAACATCAGACATTCCGATAACTAGGACGGATAGATTTTTCACTGGAACAGATAGCAAGATCTACTCCTGGCTGAGCCTGAGTGATGTCGGTCCCTGCTCAGTCTACTGGTATTGGCTGGCAGCGGACGGCAGGGAATACAGATCAGGACCCGTTGCCATTCCTCCCAATCCAGACGGCGGATACTGGCCAGAATATAAAATCTGGCATAGCATCGATATCGACGATTTGAATCTGGACATTCTGAATCCAAATGTCCTGACAGATGAATGCCGGGTGGATGTTGTCCTCAATGACCGCCTGATCCTGACTGAGCACTTTACTGTGGACTGAATGAAGCATTCGGGCTGCCCTGGCTGCATGCACAAAACATTGCATGCATTGCAGGCAGTCTGGCATCATTCAGCAGGATTTTTTTTTCACTATTATTTTGCAGCTATTTGGAGTCATCAAATCCTATTTTCTGATGAGTTCCATCGCAAAAAGGCTTCTTTTTTGAGCCGCCGCACCTGCACAGGGCATAGGTCCCTTTCTGCTTTTGCTCCTGGCCGTCGTGATCGTAGAGTGCGCATTCTCCTTCCACCAGCAGCGGGCCGTTTTTCGTCACCCTTATCCTGGCAATGGGTTCGTTGTCGCTCTGGTCCGCTGCCTCGCCTGCGATCTCGTAGGTCAGTGCACCAGAAGGACAGCGATCAATCACCCTTTTGATCTCATCTGAGCCTGCTCCCTGCATATTTATCCAGGGCGTGCTCTGCCTATCGAACACCTCTGGCAGTCCTCTTATGCATTCTCCAGCATGAATGCATTTCTCAGGGTCCCAGAGAACCTTGATCTCCTTATTGGTGTACTCTTTCATATATCTGAAATGGCCCTATTGATTGATATCATTTCCGACAGGTTTAGCCTGTAAGATCGCGAAGCAAAGATTTCTCTGACTGCGGGTCAGCAAGAGTCTGGACTGAGAAGTCGAAACATCAAAAATCACCACCTTTCAAGGTGATCTCGCCAACTGAACAGAGTTTTCTTCATTCTCAGTTCATCTATAGTTCATATCTACTTCCTGGTCAGTATGCTCTTGCGGCTGCTCTATGACTGGTTCCAGGAGTGTGATATCGATGTCCAGGCCGAGCAGCTCTTTGACCTTTGCCAGGAGGGCTGTTGCCGCACGAATGTCAACAGGATCAGACCCTGATGTGGTGGCCAGCAAACAGGTTCCCGTCAAACCATATCGTGGAGCGAGGCCAGCCAAAAGGCCATTGAGTCCACCTATTGCACCGCTTTTAAGCAATGGTGTCCTGCTCTCGACCAGAGCCCTGGACAGGTCGGGGTCCGTTGTAGCGCCAAATACTGGCACTTCAGTATCTCCAACATAGGCTGCGAGGGTGATCACATCCGTGACACCTTCATCTTTGATGGCCAAAAGCAAATCCCCGGCCAGCTCATACATTCCAAGTACATCAAGCGGCTGAGCATCTCCGGATAAAATGAGCACATTCGAGAGATCTGAGGGCCGCATCAATTCAACATGCATGAGACCCGTCAATCCCTGTGATACCATGACCTGTGGCGGAAATCTCGGCGAAAAAAAAGGCTTAAATGTAGTGCACTGCAGAGCAGTCGCCAGGAAATCCGCAGCTACTTTGCCCACGCTTCCGATTCCAGGCAGACCGCAAATGCAGATGGAACGGGACTCAAACATCATGATGAGGTTAACTTGCTTCTATAACACTCTTTCGCCAACTCTCTATTTGCCTGC
>DAONDW010000136.1:2235-4981 GCA_035402785.1 Methanothrix sp.
TGCTCTCATTATATCCGCTCCATGCATAAATCAGTATCCTCTGAAGCCTCCAACTGGGATAAGGTGCCGTGAACTTGACTGCTGTGCCCATGTCTGGCAAGCCAAATGCGAGCACTGGCGAAAAAAGAGTCATATTCACATTACTGTCATTGGTTTCGCTATATGCCACCAGCGTACTCAATTGCGAAGAAGTGTCGTCTTTTGCACTGCAACAGATGCATAGTGCAACAAGACACAGGCAGGAAAGCAATATTATTCTTTTATTCATATTATCACCAATGCTTAATCGATAGATAGGAATGGATATAAAGATTTTGATGAAAGAAGAAAAATGACAGAATATAGATAAAAACTAGGGCAAAGGATTTCGCGTTCATCAGTTGCGATTGTGTCGCAACCTCTGTGAGCTCTGCGGAATTGGCGAGGTCACCCTGAATGGTGGGGACTTGCCATTGTTTCAATTTCTCGGTCGTTACTCTCGATGAACCGCAGTTCGCGAAATCCGCCCTTCGCAATCTCCTACAAGTTATAGCTCCACCATCTTGGCGCTGATCACACCATGCACCTGGGAGAGCTTCTTCATGATCTCGTCAGACGCAAGATGGTCAACGCTCAGCACCATTAGCTGCGGCTTGCCTTCGGCTATGCGGCCCACATGCATTCCGCCGATATTGATCTTGCCTTCACCGAGAACCACGCAGCATGGCCCGATGATATTTGGCCGGTCCTCGATGACTGCCAGTACAAGGTCACCTTCGGACGGAATGTAGGTGTGATACTCATTGAGCTGGACGATGTGCTTCTCCTTGTTGCTGGAGACTGTGCCCTGCAAAACCGTGATCTTGCCGCCCTTGGTCAGCTTGAGAGTAATGGCGTTGCTGTATCCATTGGAGGACTCCGTCTTGCTCTCCAGAAGCCTGACTCCCATCTCCTTGAGAGTCCTCTGAGCATTGACGAAATTCGCCGCGCCGCTTCCCATGAGACAGCCCAGGAGGCCGATAATTGCTGATATTGTCACGGGCCTTGTGTCCTTCTCAGCCAGAGACCCGCTGAAGGTGAGCTCCAGCGTATCAAAACCGCTGCCTACGAGCTGTCCGGCCAGTGAGCCCATCTTCTCTGCAAGCGTCATGAACGGCTCCATGACTGCCAGTGTTTCAGGAGAGATCGCAGGCATATTGATGGCATTCGTGGGCAGGCCGCCCCTGGCGATGGCCAGAATCTGGTCGGCTACTGCAAGTGCCACATTGATCTGGGCCTCTGCGGTTGAAGCTCCCAGATGAGGCGTGACGATGATCTTTTCCTGCTCAAGCATCGGATTTCCGGTTGGCGGCTCCTTGGTAAAGACATCCACCGCAGCTCCGGCCACCTTCCCTTCAGCCACAGCACGGGCCAAGGCAGCCTCATTGATTATGCCTCCGCGAGCACAGTTGATGATTCTCACGCCAGGCTTCATGATATTGAACTCATCGTCGTCTATCAGATTTCTGGTTTCATTGGTGAGCGGAGTATGCACTGTGATGAAGTCTCCTCCGCGAATGACCGTCTCCAGGTCCGCGAGAGTGATGCCCATCTGCTTGGCTCTCTCCTCGGTGACAAATGGGTCGTAGGCCAGTATCTGCATGCCAAAGGATTTCATGCGCGCTGCTACTTCAGCGCCAACCCGGCCCAGGCCAACCACGCCGAGGGTCTTGTTGAAGAACTCGACTCCGGTGTACTTCTTGCGGTTCCATTCGCCCTTGTGCAATGCGGCATTGGCCTGCGGTATGTTTCTGGCCAGTGCAAGCATCATGGCAATGGTGTGCTCGGCTGCAGATATGGTGTTTCCTCCAGGAGTATTGAGCACAATGATTCCCTTTTTGGTGGCGGCTTCAACATCCACATTGTCTATTCCAACTCCGGCTCTGCCGATGACCTTGAGCCGGTCAGCCGCCTTTATGACCTCAGAGGTGACCTTGGTCCCGCTTCTTATGACCAGAGCATCGTAATTCTTGATCTTCTCAATCAGCTCCTCAGGAGTCAGGTTGGTGATGACATCAACTTCCGCTCCTGATTGAAGCTTCTTTACGCCTTCTTCGGCTAACGAATCGCTGACAAGGACCTTCATGAGCATTCCTTCCGCACGGTCAAAGATGTAATAGGATTTGATTCTTTCGAGAGCATTTTGCTGCAAGCCATGCTGAAGCCCGGATGATGTCCTGCTTTTGTGGCAGCGGCCTGAATGTATTGAGGCTTGCGGCCTTAGCTGCACGGCAGCCAGTCCAGACGCACTGAACCGAGTGTGCTGTTGGACCAGAGCTGAATGAATTTCTCAATATCGAATACGCCCGTCAGGTCTTCGGCTGCATGGCCGTAGGCTGCATGGCGGCCATTATAGTCTGCCATAAGATCCTTGGACTGCCAGCCAATATGGGCTTTTCCAATGACATTTGAGTTCATATGCACTTCCAGAGAGGCATTTCCTCGCGTGTAGTCTTCTTTGTCACTATTGGAAGTATTGTAGCTGCGGCTGACGATCTCTGTTTCCTTTTCCAGGTGCTCGAAGTCCTTATAAGACTCGGTAACGCTGGCACCGGCATCGTAATTTTTTACGCAGATGGTGTCTTCAGTCCTTACGTTGCTCATGGCCTGGTAAAATGAGTCTGGCATATCTGCGACTGCCAAGTAAATTGACGGAAAAACCAAAAGCAATATCAGCATCACACCTGCAAAGCGCATCGGGATGGTTGATGGCACAGCAGGTATTTAA
>DAONDW010000137.1:0-2009 GCA_035402785.1 Methanothrix sp.
TACTGGGCGCTCTTCTGGCCACACCGACAATCGCCACAGGGAAATTGATATTCCGTTACATCTATGGAAAGATCATGGATGAAAATCGTGCTGTGCCGCCGAGTGGATAAATCCTTTTGAATAGATTTTATTTAATTTTATATATAGATTAAATTTTCATCAAATCAATTGTATTTAATAGATTTGGCTGGATATATCACATCGAATAGGTGCCAATTATCAGGGCAAAGGCATTCTATAAATATGAATCCGCACATCCACTTTTCATGACTCAAAAAGCCGTGGAAATAGTGGCAGAATTAATGGCTCTCTCAGCGAGGACAGCTCCCAAAGGCCGGGGTCAGGACTCAATTGTAACCAGAATCGTGGCTGGCGGAGAGCTGCAGGAGCTGGCAAGAGAGCTGCGCCATTTAGGGGAAGTCAGAGGCATCAAGTTCTTTATCCGAGATGCCGGCAACCTTGAAAGAAGCGATGCCTGTCTTCTCATCGGCTGCAAAGCAGCGGATAGCGCAGGCCTTGATTGCGGAGGGTGCGGCTCTTCCACCTGCAAAGAGATGCACGAGCAGCAAAAGGACTTCTCAGACAAAGAGCCGGAAAAGCCTTTCCACGGCCCAAATTGCGTCATCAAGATGGCAGACCTGGGAATAGCTCTGGGCTCCGCTGCCAAGACTGCGAGCCTTCACAATGTCGATAACCGCATCATGTTCTCGGCAGCAGTGGCTGCACTCTCCCTGAATCTGCTGGAGGGCTGCCGTGTGGCCTATGCCATTCCGCTCAAGGCCTCTGGAAAGAGCATCTATTTCGACCGCCCAAGCTGAGCTGAATGAGATGAATTAACCGAATGAGCTGAATTAGCTGAAGAAGGCTGATACGATTTGGCCAAGATGAAGATCAGAGGCGGAGACCTCGACCTTGTTGAATACGAGTTCCAGCCCTTCTCACCCGGAAAATGCATTCACACAATAGGACTTGAAAAAGACTACAATCTCATACCCTATCCAGGGTCTGTCACAGCCACGGCTCCTGGGCGCATCCATCTGACTGTGCTCGACATGAACCGCTTTGCTCCAAACAGGCCCGGAGGCGGCGGAGTGGGCTTCGCTTTACAGATCTACTGCAAGGCACGGGTAAAATGCATTCCGTCTGGCCTTGATATCGACTACTCGCGAGAGCCCATCATCCATCATTTTGCAGATGTCTTCAGAAAAACAGTTCACTACGATGGCGGCTTTGAAATCGTCGTTTCTGACCACGAAAAAAAGCACGTTGGCCTGGGATCCACAGGATCGGTTCTCCTTGCCCTCGGCCATGCCATGAACGCTTCACTTGGCTCTCCCCTCAGCTCTGAGCAGATCCGTCTGCTTCTGGGGCACAACTACGTTGAGGAGACAGAAGACGGACGTGTGACCGGCGGCTTTGAGACCGGAGTTGGACCCGCTGCTGCGACCTATGGAGGCATGGCCATCACAGGCGACGAGCTGGCTCTCGTCTACCGCCACAGCTTTGCAGAGGGCAAAAATGTCTTTGTGACCATTCCGCCCACGGTCGTGTCTTCAGCCGGACGGGTGGAGTTTGATCTGCTCATGAACCGAGCGAGAAACCTGGATTATCAGGATCGGGAACTCAAAGCCTATCTGATGCTCATGGATCTCATCCCGGCTCTTGAAAGGGCTGACCTGAAAAAAATCGGAGAAATAATCTGGGAGATTGAGTTTCGCGGCTCGAAGAGGGCAGAGGTCGAGCACCATGGCTTTGAGATCTATCGCAACATGAGCCTTTTAAGGGAGAGCGGCCTGGAATTCGTGGGCATGAGCTCAGTTGGCCCTTCCATTGCCATCGTCACAGACAGGAGCCGTGAAGATGTGGCAGGCCTGATAGAGCCTCTGGGGCTCAAGATTGCAATCGAGACCAGAGTGGACAATACCGGATTGAAGATCAGGTATGATTGAAAATTAAGCATAATTGAAGATAAGATCTGGTCGAAGATAAGGTGTGACCGAAGATAAGAT
>DAONDW010000137.1:2109-4929 GCA_035402785.1 Methanothrix sp.
AATGTTGAGCAATCCTCAATTCTCAAACCACTGAATTCTTGAGAACTCCAATTCCTTCGATCTCGACTTCAACCAGATCTCCCTTTTGAAGCTGTCCGACACCGGGTGGCGTGCCGGTGGCTATCACATCACCAGGCTCAAGGGTCATGACTGCGGATATGAACTGCACAAGTCGAGGAACGCTGAAGATGAGATCTGAGGTATTTGAATCCTGCACCAGTTTTCCATTAACGCGAGTCTTGATGTCTGCATCTGATGGATCGATCTTGCCTATCCAAGGCCCAAATGGAGCAAATGTGTCAAAGCTTTTGGCCCGGGTCCACTGGCCATCCTTCCTTTGCAGATCCCGCGCTGTGACATCGTTGAAACAGGTATAGCCCAAAATGTATTTTTCGGCCTCATCTGCTGAGACATTGCGGCATCGCTTTCCTATGACAAAAGCCAGCTCTCCCTCATAGTCCACCTGGATGCTTGAAGATGGATAGACTATCTGTCCGCCCGGAGCCAGAATTGCCGAAGGCGGCTTCAAGAAGAGAATGGGCTCATCTGGCAGAGGCATCTTCAGCTCCTGTGCGTGTTTTACATAATTTAATCCCACGCAGACGATTTTGCTGGGCTGGCTCGGAGGCAGGAGTGTCACATCCTCAAGGCTCAGAACCTCTCCTCCCGATATTATGCCGTTTTCCTGGCTGTACGATCCACCTCTGGTGACGCCGTCACGCATGAATCTTGCAATCATATTTCTCTTCCCCGATATTCATATTCCTATTCCTCATCCCCGGCAGGGCCCTTTATTCCCCGATGGGCCTCTTCGATACCTGCCAAATTCGCTCTCTAGCAGACGGTCTGCTCTCAGAACCGGCCCTTCGACGCAGACCCGCAGACCATCTGGATCCAGACAGCAGGAACCGCAGATGCCTGCAGCGCATTTAAAGTAGCGGTTGATGCATGCCTGCGTCCTGGATGCGTGCTCCCTGGTGCGGGAGATGATATCCCACATCATCATCTCAGGGCCGCAAATGTAGATCTGATCAAACTCGAAGAGATTCAGCTCCTTCAAGCCAGCAGAGGCGCGGCCATGAATGCCAGAAGAGCCATCGTCAGTCGTGATGACGCACTCACCCAGGGATTCAAACCTCTCTTTAAAGATGAAGTCATCCTTGGAGCGAAAGCCGAGAAGGGATGTGACAGAAATTCCTGAGGCCATAGCCCTTTCTCCCAAAAACGCCAGCGGTGCAGTTCCCACGCCTCCACCGATCAGCAGAATTTTTTTGCCCTGAAGGACGAAGCCATTTCCCAGAGGCCCGCGCAGCCCTACCGAGCTTCCAGCTCCCATTTTAAAGAGCTCCCTCGTGGCCTCACCAACAGACTGCACTGTTATTGTGTCAGGTCCTGAGAAGCTCATTGGGACCTCATCTACGCCACGGATCCAGAGCATGAGGTACTGGCCCGGTGCCGGGTCGAGGTTTCTGTCCAGCCGGAAGGTCCTGATGAGTGGTGCCTCCGAGCGCACTTCCTGAATGATGCAGTTGATCGGCCTCAATTTCGTCTCCTCCAGGATAGACCGCAAATGTCCTTTAATGTCATCGATTTTCGTTCAAGATAGCTGGCGAGGCCTGTGTTAATCTCCTCGAAGACGCCGTATCCGCCAATCAGTGCAGTTCCAACCTGTACAGCAGAGGCCCCGGCCATGATCATCTCCAAAGCATCCTGCCAGCAGGATACTCCGCCCACGCCTATCACCGGTATATCAAGGCTTCCTGCAAGCTCATAGACACAGCGCACAGCCACCGGCTTTATCGCAGCCCCGGACAGGCCGCCGAAACGGTTGCCCAGTATCGGATATCCGCTTTCAATGTCAATGGCCATGGCCTTCAGCGTGTTTATAGCAACAACTGCGTCTGCCCCGCCCCGCTGCGCAGCCAGGCCAAGCTCGGAGATGTCTGCTGTATTGGGTGTCAGCTTGACCCATACAGGCACATCAGATGCAGCTTTGACGGCACCTGTGACTGACTCCACGAGATCTGGATAGCGTCCCAGCTCTGAGCCATATTTTTCAGCATGAGGACATGAGAGGTTCAGCTCAAAGGCATCAGCTTTGAGACCGCGAGCGATCTGGGCAAACTCGGCTGCTGAGGAGCCGAAGATGCTGGCGATGACCGGCACACCTCCTGAACGGGCGATCTCGATCTCGCCCTGGAAATCCCGATAGGATGGGTTCGGCAGGCCCATGGCATTCAGCAGTCCGCCCGTCACCGAAACGATTGTGGGGCCAGGATGGCCATCTCTGGAAACCGATCCCACGGATTTGGTGACCACGCCCCCGGCTCCGGCTGCTGCTGCCCGTTGCAGCGAGGCGCCGGTCGTGCCCAGGATGCCTGCCGCCAGCAGGACCGGGTTTTTCAGATCCAGTCCTCCGACATGAGTGGATAGGGATGGCATGATTGCAATTGAACCACTGGAAAAGATAAAAGGTTTGTTAATCGAATTTTCCTCAATGCCGTTCGCTTCAGTCCTGATCGAACCCGGACTCCTGTCAGAACAATTGATCGGACTCATGTTCCGATTCTTGTTCCTATTCTTTCCCGGACTCTTGCCTCAGAAACAATTTATGCTTTGAGTGATACACGGTGTCATATAATAGTAGTAGAAGGCCAAAAGATGAAAAGAATAGCTCTATTGATTGCGGCATTGCTGATTGTAATGCCGCTATTGCAGGCATCTCCTGATGAGGCTCGCGGTACTGTCACAGATGTAATCGATGGAGATACGATTATCGTCAGTGGTGTCGGAACTGTCCGGCTGGCTGATGTCAATAGC
>DAONDW010000138.1:0-1358 GCA_035402785.1 Methanothrix sp.
GGCAACTCCACATGCGGCGCAATCAGCGTTGACTGGCTGCCCTGCGTGTAAATAAGCTAAATTTGAATGTATTTGAATTCGGCTCTGGGCTTAAACGCCCGGAGTTGTTATTCTCTTTTCTTGGGCTTTGAAAGGATCTCTTTATACCATCGCATTATCTCTGCACGTGACACAATTGCATGAAAAAGAGAGCATCATCGTCGGCCCAGATCCATAGTCTCAATATTTTACTATTTATCCGGTTAACACATAGATAATATCCATTCAACCATATCCGGCATGGGTACGTTTTTCTGAAAATAACAGATAGGTTTATATCAAATAAAAACGCCAGAGTATATTCGCAGTTCAATTATCACCAGAAATGCGATAGATGACCTGCACATAAAGGGATAGACTCACTATTACATCAACTTCGGGGGTGAATGTAGCATGAAGGGAGTAGTAGGAATAGTAGTACTTACAATTGCCCTTATGGGGCTATGCGGCACTGTGATGGCCAATCCGCCAATAGTTCCGCCAGTACAGTTTGAGCAATTTTGTGAAAATCATAAAGTCTCCGGAACGGGAGTAGTCGACGTCAGCACATCTGTGATAGACAAAAAAATTGCTCTTGAATATTATAATACCATGAACGGCGATGGCGACATCGAGCTGGATCAGGAGACTGCATACTCGCAGGATGCTGACAAACTCAAGAGGAATGTCACATCCGTCAACGGCGGCAATGAATCTGCCTTTAATCTCTACGAAACAACCAAGATGACCTATTCGGGCGACACGCCCCTGACAGGTGGAAAGCTCCTCAATTCCAAGGCATTCTATGGCGGCATTGGCGCCAATGTGCAGGAGCTGTTCTCTGTAAATGAGATCGAACAGGACCAGACAGCGTTCTTCTCCTCAACCACGCCCTACGAGCCTGCCAATAACGTGAAGCCAGAGGACCTGCCAAACATGCTCAAGAACGCAGGCCGCGACACGGAGGCAGTTGAGGCACTCATGACCGGAGAGAATGGAGTGTATAATCCCGCTCATCTGGTTGGTCTCGAGACCAAGAACTCCTTCAATGGTACCTGGGGCACTGACGCCACCTGGCACAAGATCTTCTACAAGGACATCAAAGCCCACGAGATGTTCACAGGAGTGTTCGAGGCCGAGAAGACCATCAAATTCCATGAGAACCCGGTGCCTGAGAAGACTCACGTACCGTGTGAAGGCATAGACTGCTAAGGCCAAATATGGCCTTGCAGTTCTTTCCTTTTTTTCTAGGTTTATTGGGGGGTTAGCATGAAAAGACTGATGATTTGGATGACAATGATCTTCATTCTCACTGCAGGCCATGTGACAGCGACGGTTGA
>DAONDW010000138.1:1458-4906 GCA_035402785.1 Methanothrix sp.
CTCTGCATCAGGCCGGAAAGCTGTTCATTTGATTGGTTTGGCTGGACGACCACACCATTGACTATTCCAGCCGGATCCTCGCGATCCATTGCCCTTCAGGTCCAGCCTGCTGCCGAAGCTGTTGCTGGGGATTACAGGTTTGCTGTAGAGGCATCTGGCAAATGCCGCACAACCGGGGTTGGCAATGCCAACTTCAAGGTCCAGGCTTTTGATTACGCCTCCGAGACCTCGGTCAGCGGCACTGGCCAGTTCCAGATGACCAAAAATCTGAGAAGCTCGAATTCCGGTATAAAATCCACCAAGGACGTCCTCTTTTCAGGAAGCGTGGACTCGCTGGTCAAAAATGAGTATCTTGTAGACGCAGCCCGCGGCAAGAATGCCAACTTCCAGGAAAAGGATGCAGTTGACAATTACAATGCAGTATCATCCGGGGATTCGCTTGTGGGAACTGAGAGCTTCAAGAGTTCGGCGGTCTTCGGTGGAGTCGGTGCCAAGGTCCGGGAGAGCTATGATGTGCAGCAGATGGAGTTCAAGCTCCAGGATTTCACATTGCATCAGACCGGATCTTTGAAGAAGACTGCAGAATTCAAAACGGCGGACAACTTCACCGGCTATTATCTGATAGATGCCAAGCAATTGATCCCAGGCCAGAAGAACCTCAAGGAGTTTGAGGAGTATTTCGGATCATTTGAGATCAGCAGAAGAATTGTCTTCCGGGATAATACCAAATCCAGCACGCCATGCCAGGATGGAGACTGCCAGGGCGTCGCAAGCACAGCCCCGCAGATATCGAGCAGTCCTCAAATTGTCAGTCCCTGCAGGAGCATATCCTGCAACAACTTCGTAAACAGGCTCAATTCCTTTGGCAAATGAGCCTGCACTTTTCTTTTTTTCAATGATTCCATGGAGATTATAATTCCAGCCAAAACATTGAAATAGACTCCGGAGAACCTATTGCCGGGTGCTAGGGTATTTGGAGAGTTAGGGCCTGGCATTGAATGGGTTCGTTTACCTCTGATAGAATAATAGAGGCCAAAAGAAAATAGGTGCCCAATTGGTGAACTGGCCAGGCTGCAGGAGGTAGTGTGGATTGAAAAGCAAGCTAATTATTTTAGCAGTAATTGCCATGACACTGGTGAGCATGGCAAGCGCTGCAAATTACATGTACGAGAAATCGTCTGTAAAAGGGGTGGGATATCGGAGCCTTGAAATCGTCATATCCACGGAGTACGGCTATAATGGCCAGAAACTTGTGGAGAAGCAGTCAGGCTCAGGAAACGTCATCACCTCCCGAATCGAGGTAGAAGCTGAAAGGCAGCCGTCTGATCTGAGCTGCGACTGGCCGACAGGGGACGACCCAATGGATTACATCAACTACACCTCCGAGCAGGAGCTGGAGTACATGCCCGTCTCCTACCAGACCGGCACTTACGACCAGAAATGGGTGGACAAGCTCTGTGTTCAGAACTACAAGATAGGAGCTGTGCTGACAGAGATGTACACTCATGCTGAGCACCTGCAGAAGACAACCGAGATCAAGACAAGAGGATACAACAACCAGTCTTCCCTTTCCAGTCCATGCTGCACAGGAGTTCTCGAGGCCAATCTGAACAGCAATGTGATAGGCGTTGCGCATATCGGCTGGATCTCCCGCGATCCATCGCCCGAGAAAAACCTGAAGGGCCGCCACGCTGAATATGGCAGATCCGTCGAGGATCTCACTGGCGTCTTCTCAATTGAGAAGTTCGTCCAGCTCTGGGGCAACTCCACATGCGGCGCAATCAGCGTTGACTGGCTGCCCTGTGTGTAAGCAAAAAAAAGCAATCGCGCTTGCCATAGTCGGCGCGAACTTCCTTTTTTTATCAACGAATTGTATCCAGGACCACGTGAATATAATTTATCATACTATTATTCAGTATTTTAGATGCTTATTTTTTACGAAATATCCAAATAGTATGAATTAAAACAATTTGGATGCAATTTTATGTAAAGGTGTGATATATGGATCAAAATAAATCAGAAATAAAAGAGAAGATAAGAACGTTCTGGGACAATCCCAATCACAACTACGATGCAGGTCATGGAGTCAACGATCCAGCCGAAAAAGAGATGTGGAGAGGAGCAATGGCTCGACTTCTTGGCCCGATCAGGAATATAAAGGTCCTTGACATAGGCACAGGAACTGGCTTTCTGGCGCTGCTGCTTGCAGAGATGGGATACAGCGTGACAGGAGTTGACTGGGCTGAGAACAAGCTCAGGAAGGCAAAAGACAAGGCGAAGCTTGCAGATATTTCGGTGAATTTTGAGATACAGGATGCAGAGACATTATCCTATCCAGAAGGCACATTTGATGCTGTTGTCAACAGGCATGTGATCTGGACATTAGCTGATCCATCTGCAGCCATCAGGGATTGGGCCAGGGTCGTCCGCCCAGGGGGCATGATAATTGCCGATGTCCCACCCAAAAAGACTCATTCAGGTGACCATCACTTCGGTGCAGATGTGGGCAAAAATCTGCCATTTTATAATGGAGCTGAACCGGAGGAGATAGTGGAAATGTTCACACAGGCAAAAATCACAGGAATTGACATTCTCAAGCTGGAAAAGCCATCTGACGCCGGGAGAACGACTCTTCTGGTGTATGGCAAAAAAATGTGAAAGGAATTTTCACAGGATATTATAATGCAGTGGTGGCGTCTTTCTGGCTCATGGCTGCCAGATTTTTTTTGATTTCAGACTTTTTTGCACAGGTAGAGCGCAATAAATCCATTATTCAGGTCAGCTTTTTCTATGTGAAATCCGGCCCGCTCCATCATGCCCCTCATGATCCAGTCCATTGTGGAGTACTCGTTTTTCACATGATTGATGAGGCTATCTGAAAGGCCAGTGCTCCCCTTCATGTTTCTGGATTCTCTGCCTATTAACCCCTCAAAGAAGCTCTCGTATTCACTCGGATCAAAAGAATAGACCACATCTCTCAGACAGAGCCGCCCTCCCTTTCGAAGCATGCCTGAAAGCCTCAGGAGAGCTATCTGCTTCCAGAAGTCTGGCAGGTGATGCAGAGCGAGCTGGCTGACGACAGCATCGAGAGGCTCACCCCCGTGGTTGTAGCTGAGAAAGCCGCCTTGCAGAAAGACGACGTTTGCCACGCCTCGAGCCCGGGCCTTTTTCTGAGCATAGCGGAGCATTCCTTCTGAGAGGTCCACAGCATAGACCTGCCTGCAACGGCGGGCTGCCGCAAGAGCGAACTCTCCGGTTCCAGTGCCCATTTCAAGCACGCTCTCCTCTGGCTTCAGGTCGAGATAGGCCAGGACCTCGTCGATCTCGCCCTGCACATCTCTGAACGTCTGCATATTTTTGTCGTAGCTCTCGGCTATTGCATCGAAGTCAGCCCCGGGGTGGCTTGGCTCATGATACTGCCAGGCAGGAATTTGCATGCTGTAAACCT
>DAONDW010000139.1:0-4860 GCA_035402785.1 Methanothrix sp.
CTGATCGAGTCGTCCGGCTTTTCGGCTGAAAGATTTGCAGAGAAGCTTGCATCCTGGGGCACGACCTGGACACTCGACGAGAGGCTCAACCGGGGCGTGGGATTTGTTACACGCTCTGCTGTCGAGAGCCTGATTCGCGGAACAGACTGGCAGCATTCGGGCCTCACCATCCCCACCTGCGGCTCGGCCATGCGGGTTGCACCAATCGGGCTTCTCTATCACTTCGATTTGAACATCGTCAGAAGCTATGCGGACCTGCAGAGCCTGCCAACCCACATATCACCTTCAGCGCGAGCGGGCGCAGTGGCAGTGGCTGTGGGCGTTGCCCTGGCCATGCACGGCCTGCCGGGAGAGGAGATTTTGAGAAACGCTGCATCCCAGGCGAGCCTCCTGGATGAGGACTTCGCTGAGAGGCTTTTATGGGTTGGCACTCTTCTCGATCTGAAACAGGAGGACGCCTTTGGCCTGATCAGAAATTCGCCCCTGGCCAGAGAAACAGTCCCCGCAGCATTCTACTGTTTCCTGAAGTTTGGAGCCGAGGAGGGGCTGATAGCTGCAGCCAGCAGCGGCGGCGACACAGACTCCATTGCAGCCATTGCAGGCGCGCTCTTTGGAGCTGCTCAGGGGCCGGACTGGATCTCAAAGCGCTGGCTTGATGTCCTGGAAGACAGGAGCAGGATAGAAGAGGCTTCTCTTGGCCTGCACGAGCTATCAGTCTCTTTTTGCCATTAGGGCGCGGCGATTTTATATCAAAAGCTCGTGGTGGTTTTTATGATAGATGTAGGAATTGTGGGTGGTTCGGGCTACACCGGCGGAGAGCTTTTGCGCCTTCTCGCCAATCATCCCGAGGTCAATGTAGTCGCCGTCACATCCAGAAAGCTGGCTGGAAAGCCGGTCACAGTCGTTCATCCTCATTTAAAGAACATTTACTCACTCAAATTCGAAGCGCTGAACGCCAGGGAGGCTGCCGAACGCTGCGACATAGTCTTCACAGCAGTTCCCCACGGCACAGCCATGGACTGGGTTCCTGAACTGCTGGACGCAGGAACAAAAGTGATAGACCTCTCATCAGACTATCGCCTGCCTACTGATGTATTCGAAAAGACATATGCCACCAAGCACCGCGCGCCCCGCGAGGCGGTCTTCGGCCTGACTGAACTGCATCCTGAGGTCGCAAATGCCAGGCTGGTGGGAAACCCCGGCTGCTATCCAACAGGCGCCACCCTGGCTGTGGCCCCTCTGGCAAATGCCGGCCTGGTGGAGAGGGTGGTCTATGATTCAAAGTCTGGCATCTCTGGAGCTGGAGTTGAGCCTACGGAGACCTCTCATTACCCCAACATGTCCCAAAACGTAATACCATACAAATTAACAACACACAGGCATGTCCCTGAGATCAAGCAGGAGCTGTCCCGCCTCTCGCCAGGCATCAAGGTCAACTTCACGCCGCATGTCATACCATCAGTGCGCGGCATACTCACAACTGCACATGTCTTCGCCCGCGAGGGCAAGGAAGAGATCCTCCAGGATAAGAACAGGGTGGCTGAGATCTACAGGGAGTTCTACAAAAATGCGTCCTTCGTTCGCATGGCAGATGCAATTCCCAGGCTCTCATCAGTGCGCGGCTCAAACTTCTGCGACATAGCCTTTGAGCCTGAGAAGGGAAGCGACCGCCTGGTTGTCATATCAGCCATCGATAACCTGGTAAAGGGCGCATCAGGCCAGGCCATCCAGAACATGAACCTCATGGCTGGCCTTGATGAGAAGACTGGCCTTTGGTTTGCAGGCATGGCCCCGTAAATTGCGCCCCGAAAAATTGAGTTATTTCCAAGCAGGTGAATAAAATGAAAGTCAGAGATGTCATGAACGTTAAGCCCGTCACCGTCCAGGCTGAGGCTCCTGTTAGCGAAGCCGCCAAACTCCTTCGGAAAAATAAGATCAGCGGAATGCCGGTTTTAGACGGAGAGAAGCTGGTAGGCGTTGTATCGGAATCGGACCTTTTACGCCTTTTATCTGTGGAAGAGGATGAGGGCAGTCTCTGGCTTCCCAGCCCCTTCGAGATCTTCGAGGTTCCATTCAGAGATCTTGTGAAATGGGAGAAGATGCACGTTGCCCTGGATGAAATCCCCAATAAAAAGGTGATGCACGTCATGAGCCGCAATCTGCATGAGGTGAGCCCAGATGACAGCATTGAGGAGGCCGCTGGCATCATGACCCGCCATCGCATCAACCGGCTGCCTGTTGTGGAGGATGGGCGGTTGGTGGGAATTGTGACGAGAGGGGACATCATATCCGGCCTGGGGACGCAGCATGCAGAGGATTGAGGGCGGAATTTGCGCTGTGCCCGGAGTGCGAGCTGCTGGCGTGCGCCATGGAAAATATGGGCTCGCGCTGATAGCCGCATCAGGAACAGCCGCCGGGATGTTCACAACTAACCGTGTGAGGGCTGCGCCCCTGGAAATCACTGCCAAAAACCTGGCAGGCGGCCATCTCGATGGAGTGATCGCAAACAGCGGCTGCGCCAATGCCTACACAGGACCGCGTGGGCTTGAGGACGCACGGGCCATGGCAAGGCTCTTTGCTGACTTTCTGGGAACTGATGAGAGCCGGATTGGCATAGGCTCGACAGGGGTCATTGGCCGCTATATCGACATGCAACTGATCGCCAGCCTCTTCGAAAAGGCCAGAGCAAATCTGCGTTCCAGCGGTGAGGCAAGCCTTGAGGCGGAGAGGGCCATCATGACCACAGACACCAGGCCCAAGGAGATTGCAGTCGAGCACTGCGGATTTCGGGTTGCTGGCATCGTCAAGGGCGCAGGAATGATAGAACCCAATGTGGCAACAATGCTCTGCTTCCTCTATACAGACGCCGACCTCTCTGCTGCAGAGCTGAAGGACTGTCTGAAAGATGCGGTCATGGACAGCTTCAACATGCTCACAGTGGATGGAGACACCAGCACAAACGACACAGTGCTTCTCACAGCCACAGGAAAGGCAAAGGGCAGGAAGTCTGATTTCCAGGAGGCCCTGCGCTATGTATGCATCGAACTTGCGCGCATGATGGCTCGTGACGGCGAAGGTGCGAGCAAATACTTCGAGACAGTTGTCTGCGGAGCGAAGAGCGAAAAGGACGCACGACTGGCTGCCAAGGCTGTGGCAAATAGCAGCCTCGTAAAGACTGCGGTCTACGGAGCAGACCCCAACTGGGGGCGCATCATCTGCGCAGTGGGCTATTCTGGCGCTGAGATGGACCCGGATAAGATAACCCTGGGCCTGGAGGGAATCGACTCTGATGGCCACAGCCTCAGGGTATCTCTCGTGGAAAAGGGGCGCATTGTGGATGGAGTCCTGGACCGGGCAAAAGAGATCATGAAAGGGGATACCATCACCATCAATATCGATCTGGGCCTTGGAAATGCCAGCGCCCGCGGCTTTGGCTGCGACCTGACACATGAGTATGTAAACGTGAACGCAGACTACACCACCTGAAAAAATATAATAATCAATCGAGCTGACCGGACATGTTTCGCGATCAACGTTTGGGAGAGAGCCGGCAGGATGTCATAGACTACCTCTCCAGCCGGCAGGCAGACGGGAGGATCTTTGCAGCCGATCTGCTTGTGGACAAAGCCCATTTGATGATGCTGACTGAAAAGGGCCTGGTCCAGGCTGAGATCTCGTCCAGGATCATGGCTGCGTTAGATGATCTCATGAAAAAAGGATCGCAGGCTCTGGGCAAAGGAGAGGATGTGCATGAGGCCATTGAGGCTTATGTCCTGACTGAGGTCGGGCCGGAGGGGGGCAGGATGCATACAGCGCGCTCCAGAAACGATGAGGTGGCCACATGCATTCGCCTGGCTCTGCGGCAGGAGATGCTCGATCTGATGGCTGAGCAGCTCTCGCTCAGAGGCACTTTAGTCAGGCTTGCAGAAGCGCACACGAAGACCATCATTCCTGGATTCACACATACGCAACACGCCCAGCCCACAACGCTCGCGCATCATCTATTGGCTCATGCCGATGCCTTTGAGCGGGACCTGCACAGGATGGAGGACGCCTACACAAGAGTGAACGTAAGCCCTCTCGGAGCTGCAGCATTTGCATCCACCGGATTCAAAATAGACCGGATCCGGACATGCGAGCTTCTGGGCTTTGACGGCCTTTTGGAAAACAGCATGGATGCTGTATCCACCCGCGATTTCATCCTGGAGGTTCTGGCTGACCTGTCAATCATGATGGTCAATGGCAGCCGCCTGGCTGAGGAGCTGATACTCTGGTCCAGCTCGGAGTTCGGCTACCTGGAGCTGGATAACCTCTATGCATCGACCAGCTCGATCATGCCCCAGAAGAAAAACCCGGATACGGCGGAACTCGCGCGGGGCAAAACCGGCTCAGTCCTGGGAAGCCTTTTTGCGGCTCTTTCCATCTGCAAGGCCCTTCCGATGAGCTATAACCGGGATCTGCAGGAGGTGACGCCTCACCTCTGGAGGGCAATGGACTGGGCGAGAAGCACCATTCGCATACTCGACGGCTGCCTCTCAACCCTCAGGTTCAACCTGCAGCGTCTGCAGGAGTGCTCAGGAGCAGGCTTTTCGACTGCCACTGAGATTGCAGACTCGCTCGTGAGAATCACCGGCATGCCCTTCAGGACTGCTCACAGCATCGTGGGAAGGATTGCGGCAACAGGCAAGAGGCCAGACCTGCAGGAGCTGGATGCAATTTCCCAGGAGATTGCAGGATTCAGGGCAAGCGAGAGAGGCTTTTCTGCCGGAGACCTGCAGAGGGCGCTTGACCCAGAAAGCAATGTGGCCTTGCGGGCAAACACAGGCGGTCCGGCTCCGGAGGAGACTATGCGCATGATTG
>DAONDW010000140.1:0-4846 GCA_035402785.1 Methanothrix sp.
ATATATGTAAAATGAGATAAATTAATAGAGGTGCTTGGTATGCCCAGACCATTCTTTAATAAGAGATTTGAGTTCTCCCAGCCTGACGGCACCAGGATCAGCCTGGTCGGCTGGGGCAACCAATTTTTTGCGACATTCGAGACCGAAGATGGATACACTGTAGTCAGAAATCCCGTAACCAAATTCTATGACTATGCAAAGCTTTCCCCGGATAATAGCTATCTCGAGACCACAGGCGTCAGAGTAGGTGCTGTCGATCCTGCTACCTTAGGCATTGCCAAGCATCTGAGGGTCTCTGAGGTTGCAGCAACCATAATGGCCAGAGCAGCCTCTGGCAGTGAGATAGGTTTGACCCGCTGGCAGGAGAGGATCCGGGAGGCAAAGGCCTCAAAAAAAATGGCGGTTGCCTCCAGGGGTATCATCGCTGCTCCGCCTGAGCGCCAGACCAAGGGCGATTATGTTGGCCTTTGCATCCTCATCCAGTTTCCTGATGTCAAGGGCACCATCCAGCCATCTGAGGTTGAGCTTTTCTGCAATCAGAACGGATATCGGGGCTATGGCAATTCCGGTTCGGTCAACGATTACTTCTCAGAAGTCTCAGGCGGAAGAGTAAATTATAGAAATATAGTCACCGCTTATTATACAGCCAGGAATGAGCGGGCTTATTATGCAGATCCCTCCATTCCCTATGGCACGAGAGCCCGTGAGCTGATACGTGAAGCCCTGGAGTATCTGAGGTCCAACGGATTCAATTTCTCAGGCCTCAGCGCAGACAGCGGGGGCTTCATCTATGCAATCAATGCTTTTTACGCCGGTCCGACAGTAAACGAATGGAGGACTGGCATCTGGCCGCATTGCTCGTCTCTCAGCGCGCCATTCAATGTGGGTGGCAACAGGAAGTTCAGAGATTATCAAATCACAAACATGGGCGAGGAATTGACATTGGGAACCTTCTGCCATGAAAACGGCCACATGGTCTGCGACTTTCCGGACCTCTACGACTATGGGTTCTCCGGGATTCAGTCTTCAGGCATAGGAAATTACTGCCTCATGGCATTTGGCGGGACTGATGAAAAGAATCCCATCCATGTCTGCGCCTATCTAAAGTACAAAGCAGGATGGGCGGACAAGGTAACAGCCATGGAGGCTGGCAATTCCTATCAGGCAAGGGCAGGGGTCAATGAGTTCTTCAAGCTGGCCAAGAGCACAGTTGAGTATTACCTCATCGAGGCCAGAATTCAGGAGAACAGGGATAAATCGCTGCCTTCGGCTGGGCTTGCAGTCTGGCATGTGGATGAGCTGGGAGACAATGAATACGAGGAAATGACTGTCTACAAGCACTTCGAGTGCTCCCTGGTGCAGGCGGACAATAAATTCGATCTGGAGCGTGGGATAAATGGCGGAGATGCAAAGGATCTATTCAATAAAAGAAACAGCCCCAAGCTGGGGGAAGCCACCCGGCCCAATAGCAAATGGTGGGATGGAACTCCATCAGGCCTCGAGATAACCGAGATCGGAGATGCTGGGACGGAGATCGCATTCAAATTCGGAGATCGGAGACAGGCCGATGCCCTCAAGAAATCGTCCAGCCCGGACATATTCATACCTGACAACGACCAGACAGGCATAAAAGACACGATCACCTTCGAGGAGAATGTCCTCGTCTCTTCGCTGAAGGTGGACGTCGATATCAGCCATACCTACATTGGAGATCTCGTGGTGACATTGATCTCTCCATCAGGTGATCGGGCGATAATTCATGATAAAAAGGGAGAAAGTGAGGACGATCTGAGGGGCACATTCGACATATCCACAACTCCGAGCCTCGCAAATCTCCTGGGCCAGCCAGTGAAAGGGGCATGGACACTTGAGGTGAAGGACATCTCGGCCATAGATAAAGGGAAGCTGAATAGCTGGGGCCTGGAGATCATAGGCAGTGGCGGTATGAGCAACGAAATAAATGTTGAAGACACCGAATCCCAGAAGATTCCGGACAACAATGCTGCCGGAGTCACCAGGTCCCTGAAGATCGATTCTCCCGGAAAGGTGAAAACAGTGGAGGTGACTGTTGATATAACTCATACCTATATCGGTGACCTCGTGGTGACACTGCAATCACCCAAAGGATCGAGAATAGTCCTGCATGACAATTTCGGAGCCGGACAGGACAATATCATGAAGACCTACTCATCCGCCAATGTCCCGGACCTCGAAGAGCTGAAAGGTGAGACGATAAGCGGGAATTGGTCTTTGAAGGTCGCTGATATGATGGCACAGGATGTGGGCAAACTCAACCGCTGGTCACTCAAGATTATCCCTGAGTAGTGCAGAGTGGATTTGGCGTTTGAAGTGGCAGCCTCCCCTGCAGCCCGAAGGAGCAGGGAGGAGGTCACTTAGAGAAATGTTGATCTGCCAGATATAGATTCATATAAATTTTTATAAATTATAACAGATTCTGCTCTTACTCGCCTTCCACCCTCGCCTTTCTCTCTGCAGCCTCCTTTGCCACTGCCTCTCGCCCAAGCACCTTCGCCACTGCCTCGACCGCCTCCAGGTATCTGACCATCTGATCGAGCCAGTTGATGAGGTCTCCCTGATAGGCATACATTCCATACCGATCTGAGAAGTGCCCTATGATCTCGTCAGGGCTTTTTCCCTCTTCTCTCAGCTCCAGAATCCTGAGCGATATGCTCTTTTGAATGCATCCGCAGTACGGTGACTCCTTGCAGGTGCAGCGCAGAAAATCGCGGGCGAAATCCAGGCAATACCTCTGGATCTTTCCCTCCAGCTCCCGCAGGTCGGCGCTTGATAGCAAATCCAAAAATGAGCCGTGAAGAACCCTCTGGGAGATCTGCATGTGCAGTTTTGTGGAGATCCTCTCCGCATACTTGAGATAAAGCGCCTCGAAGCTCTCAAGCTCCACAGCCACCTCCAATGGGGATTTGCCCCTGCCGAGAAGTCGCACTATCGTCTCCACCTGCTCAGGAGCCAGAAAATGCGCTGCTGCAGCTTCACCCAGGCGAGTGGGCACAATGCCCTTGACGAGCCCTGCCTTTTCGAGCATTGTGAGTGTGCTGTTCAGGTCGTCCAGGCCCACAGTGAGCTGGTGCAGCCTCTCAAGCTCAGCCCTGTTTTTCGCAGCCACAGCATTGGCCAGCACCTCTTCCTGCTGCTGCGATTCTTCGAACTCCGGTGCCACGTCCTCCATCTGGCCGTGCAGCAAAGCCAGAGCCATCTCATCCTCTGACTCGCCCTTTCCAGAGGAAAAGCGCCTTCCTGGCTCTGCTAAAATGTAGACGAGCCCCTTGTCATGATATCCGGGCCTCCCAGCTCTGCCAAGCATCTGATTGAACTCATGCACATTCAGCCATTCAATGCCCATTGCCAGAGACTCGAAAATCACCTGCGACGCAGGAAAGTCCACGCCTGCTGCGAGGGCCGCGGTTGTGACCACGGTGTGGATCCTGCCCTCGCCAAACAGCTCCTCGATTCTCTTTCTCTCAGGATATTGCAGGCCCGCATGATAGGCAGCAGCTCCTGGAATGGAGTCTGCCAGATTGTAGCAGTTCTTTCGCGAATTTGTGAAGATGATGCTCTGGCCGCGATAGCCAGTGGAAGAGGTCAAAGCCTGCGCCTCTTTGGAGAGCTGGCGCAGAAGCTTTCTCTTTTCAGGCCCTGATGAGAATATGAGATGCCTCTCAATTGGAACTGGCCTCACCTCATACTCGACCAGCGTAGCACCAAGCCTTTTCGCCAGAGCTGCAGGGTTTCCAACAGTTGCCGAGAGAAAGATGAACTGGGCCTTTGGAGCCACATTTTTCAGGCGCGCGATCATTCCTGCCAGACGATGGCCGCGCTCGGCATCCTCGAGCATGTGCACCTCATCAATGACCACTGTTCCCACACGTCCAAGGCTCTTCTTGGTGCGTATGACCTGGTCTATGCCCTCGTAGGTTCCGGCTATGATGTCTGCATCAAGGCTCTGAGCAATCTTCTTTCCCTTTCCAAGACGAATTCGGCTCACGCCCACGCGGATGGATGTGCGAAAGCCCAATTCTCTGTAGGCTGATAGCTGATCGAACTTCTGATTGGCTAAAGCCACGAGCGGCACCAAAAAGAGCAGCTTTCCACGGCCCTCCAGGAGGTTTTTTACTCCCGCCATCTCGCCCACAAGGCTCTTGCCTGTGGCTGTTGCCGAGACCACGAGCTGGTTTCTGCCTTCCAACAGTCCTGCCTTTACAGACCTGGATTGAACAGGCAAAAGCCTCGTCAGCCGCTTCTTCAAAAGCTGCAGGAGGGCCGGCGGCAGAGCAATGGACTCAATTGGCAGTGTTGGCTCCACCTTGCTGGCAGGAATGATGTCAAAGCGGGTCAGCTCCGGATCAAGCCTCTGCAGAGAAAGAAGTCCAACCACGTCATCCAGGTTCCGCCTGGCCTTCAGAATCCTGGCCAGGTGAGCCTTCGCAGCCCGCGAGAGCCCACGAAAGTCAGCCTCACGCAAAAGCTCCGCAGCAGCGCAGTTCTCGCAGATGCGCCTTCCTTTGTAGGTTATGGCGTCGGGTTTTACATAGGTGACCCTTCTCTCTCCAAGACAGTGATTGCAGACCTGCACAAACCTGTATCCGAACTGATAGGCCTCCAAGAACTCGATGAACTTCTTTTCCTGTACTGCATCTCCTCTGGCAAGATAAATTGCCCCGGCTTTCCGAAGCATCCTCAGGGCATCTTCCGGAGGAAGGAACTTCTCAGCCTGGTCTCCCTTTTTCACAAGAAACTTGAAGGCTCTCGGCCCCTGGGGCATGTCCTTGAGCCGCAGATATCCCTCGAAAAGAGTCTTGCTGCCGCT
>DAONDW010000141.1:0-4827 GCA_035402785.1 Methanothrix sp.
CCAGAAGCTGGATGGCTATATCAGTCAAGATCTCTTCCTCTATACCATGTCTATGGTATGCTCGTAGATAACCTTTTCGTTTTATCGATTATAATAATAACACTTAATGCTATTAGAGAAAACCTTATGTTATTTAAAGAGCATAATCAATCTGAGATGAATATGTCCCCCATTGTGAGTCCTGCAAATATGAGAAGAACAATATCTCCCAGGATAATGCTGCTAGCATGGCTCATCATCTCTCATGCTCTGCTCTGTGCCGGAGTGGAGCCATTAACCGGAGGGCAATCTTCAGCCGAAGGCAATCTGAGCGATTCTTCATCCGCAAATGCTGCCCAAAATCAGTCTACCTATGATGCCCATGTCTATGTTTCCAATAAGGACAACGAACGCCTCAAGGTATCTCTATTTATCGATTCTGAGCTGAAGGACAGCAAAGAGCTCGCCTCGGACTCGGAATTGAAGATCGATAGCTATTCGCTTCCAAAAGGCCCTCACCTCTTCAAGATAACCTGGTGGGACGAGGATATCAAGAGCTCCTTCGAGATGGAGGAGCTAAAAGATATCCAGAAGGAAACCTCCATCAATCTCTATACGACCAATCACGAGGCTCCGGAGAAGTACGATATACTGGTCAAGCTGGTCAATGAGAATAGCAACGACCTGGAGGCTTTCCTTTATGCAGATGACAGCTTCGAGAAGAGCAAAGAGGTCAGCAAAGATAGCACCTCCGAGCTGGGCACGATAAAGCTGGAAGAAGGCGTTCATAATCTGTCTGTAAGATGGCAGGACAGGAACACCAGGATAGAGTATGAGAAGTCCAAAAAAATAACGGTTACACGAGATGATGTCCTGGTCTTTTATGCGCCCCAGGGCGTCTCCTTCGAGGCAAAACCAAGCGCCGTCCTGGCTACAGAGAAAACACCCATCAGAGATGAGAAGGTGACAGCTTCGACTGAAAAGGAGATAGAAAACGAGACCGAAGAAAAGCCCGAAAATGTGGTTGCAAGCGAAAAATCCGACCCTACAAAAGGCAACGCTGCAGATGATCCGGATGCAAATGATCCGGAAAATGATAAGGCATCAAGCAGCATAAATGAAGCCGCCTCAAAAAGCATAGCAAGTTCAGAGCAGAGGTCGAATATCCTGGCGGATAAGGCCTCATATGACGAAAAGGCCGGCCCGCTGGGCGGAAATCCTCTGCAAGATAGCGATAGAATTTACCTGTATGCGGTCCTGGCATTGGTGGCAGTCTATCTTTTGTTAAGGCATTGATATGGCAAAGGTTTTAATTATATTCTTAACTCTATTGCCTGCTCTGATATGCACTGCTCAGGCAGTGGTCTGGAATGAGGGCATGAGCGGAGAGCTTCATTGGGGTGAGACCATGTTCTTGGACAACTATTCTCTGAATCTGGCCGACTTTTCCATAGAAGAAGGTCATACCTGCAGTGTCCTTGTGCAGCTACAGGCAGACAATCTCACGATTGTCCGTCGAGCGTTGCAGGCGGGAGAATGGTTTGAATGGAACGATTCCGTAAGAGTCTCTGTGCAGCAGATCGTAGTAGGAGACATCCAGGATGATCCTCTTGCGGTAATAGGGTTGCAGCTTCCCGCGGCTGCGGATCTCTCTCTCATCGTGTCTGGCGACCGGGAATCATATCAGGGAGGCGATGAGATGAGGATTCAGTTGCAGATTGAAAATAAGGGGATCGTTGACGCCGAGAATCTGAGGATAGAGCTGGTCTCGATGCCCCCATTTCTGAACGAGAGATACAGCATTTCAACAGTTGGTGCGGGAAAAATATGGGATAAAAAGAAGGACACTCATGAGATAGACAATCTTAAAATAAATATCAAAGCGCCCTACTTTCCCAAGCCGACCAACCTGGTGCTTCAGGCCAGCGCCCGGTACACCGATCCGGATGGAACGGCTTACGAATCCGGAGGCGGATCGATCTTTCACATAAGCGGGCCCGTCCAGTTGCACAAGATCGTGGAAGAGACACAGGAATTTCAGGAGAGCTATTACGTCATCAACTCCCTGAGGAATACCGGCAACAGGACCCTTGACATGGAGCTATCGGATTCGACCGGGTCCGGATTTCGATCAGAAGAGTCGTTGAACTGGAAATTCAACCTCTCTCCCGGAGAGGCGAAGACGATAAGCTATCTCATTGGTGCCAGGCAGCCGGGCCTGGGCCAGGTTCTGCCAAGTGCGGTGGTCAGCTACCGCTGGGATGATAACAGCTACACCATCCGCTCAGAGATGCCCGTGGTGGATGTCTTTGGGCCCTCGATTGAGGCTGAAAGAAGAATAAGCCCCAAAAAGCTGCAACCGGGTGAGATAGCCACGGTTTCGGTTAAGCTGACAAATCTGGGAAATAAGCAGGCGGCCATCGCTTTGCAGGATGAGGTGCTCGGTGAAACCGAACTTGTCTCCGGGTCGGTCAATTCGTCGATCATCCTTGCGCCCAATGAGACCTGCTCGAAAGAATACCGGTTGCGCTGCCTCAAGGAGGGTACCGTCAGAATTCCTTCCAGAGAGATCAGCTATCGAGACGTGCGTGGCAATGAATACCATGCCAGCATGCAGGCGCTTGAGATCGATGTTCAGGGAAAGAAAAAGAGCAATTTAAACAATGGCAATTTGAGCAAGAGCAATTTAAACAATGGCAATTTGAGCAAGAGCAATTTAAACAATGGCAATTTGAGCAAGAGCAATTTAGGCAAGAGCAATACGGTAGAGCGCAATTCGAATGATGACGCCTTGAACGTGGCCGGGAAAAGTGGCGCACAGAATGTGGCCGAAAAAGCCGGCGCTCAAGCGGAAAAAGGCGATTGGCAGATGGAAAAATCAGCTTCGAGGATCGGTGATGAAGATGGGGTGGAGGGAAGTGGCGAAGAATATCTGCCTGCTCTGTTGATCACAATCATACTATTGCTGTATGCTGCCATCAGCAAATATCTCTGATGGATTTGATCACTCTTCCCAGGAGACCCTTCCGTTATCCATGAAGGCAATCCGGTCGCTCATATGTTCTACAACCTCCCTATCATGAGATATGAAGAGCATGGTCAGGCCAAACTCGCTCTTCAGATCCATCATGAGACGCAGAATCTGGGCCTGCACTGAGACATCAAGGGAAGCGGTGGGCTCATCTGCGACGATGAACTCGGGGTTTATGGCCAGGATTCTGGCTAAAACCACGCGCTGATTCTGCCCGCCGCTGAGCTGATGAGGAAAACGGTCCAAATGCTCCGCATTCAAGCCTACGGTGTCTATCAATTCCAGTACCTTCTCTCTCATCTCACTGCGGCTCATCCTTCCCCGGAGGCCCAGCCGGAATGGCTCTGCAATGCTCTCTGCTGTGCGCATCCTGGGATCCAGGGAGGACTCCGGGTCCTGGAAAATCATCTGCATCCTGGGCCTCAATCGTCTCATCTCTCTTCGGCTCAGCCTGGTTATATCCTTGCCATCAAAAAAGATCCTGCCCGAGGTTGGCTCAATCAGCCTGAGAAGCAGGCGGCCCAATGTGGTCTTTCCGCAGCCGCTCTCCCCCACCAGGCCCAGGGTTTCGCCTCGATCAATATGAAATGATGCGCCATCTATGGCTTTTGTGCATTGCCGGTTGAACAGGCCGGATCGGTAGTACTTCTTCAGATCATTGACCTCGATCAGGTGCACAGGAAACACCTCAGAAAAGCTTCTTTTCCCAGGCTTGTCATGGGAGGATGCTCTCTTTTGCAGATATCCTTGGCTCTGGGACAGCGGGGATGGAATCTGCATCCAGTGGGAGGGTCAATGAGTGAGGGGCTGGACCCTGGTATGGGATGCAGGCCGCGGGAAGGAAGACTGCGGACAAATCCCTGCGTGTAGGGATGGCAAGGATCGCTCAGGATGGTCCGTGCCGGTGCCACCTCCAGAAGCTCTCCCGCATACATTACAGCGATGCGATCGCAGGCTTCTCCTGCGGCGTTCAGGTCATGGGTTATCATGAGCATGGATCGGTCAGAGGTCATATCTCTAATGAGCTTGATGATTTCCGCCTTGGTTAATGCATCAAGGCCCTTGGTGGGCTCATCGGCTATGACAAAGGATGGCTTTCCGGCAAGCCCCATGACGATCATGACCCTCTCCTTCATCCCCCCGGAAAGCTCGTGAGGATATTGATCCGCCCTCTTTGAGGGCTCCGGAATCATTGCTGCGTCCAGCATCAGCACGGCTTCCGCTTTTGCTTGCTCTTTGTCAAGGCCCCTGTGCAGCCGGATCACCTCCGCAATCTGATCGCCTACCTTTAGAACAGGATTGAGCGATGTGGTTGGATTCTGAAGAATCATGGCGATCTCACCTCCCCGAAGAAGCCTCATCTCCTCCTCAGAAAGGCCGAGCAGATCTCTTCCCTGGTAGATTATACTGCCGGCTATCCTGGCGGATGGCAGGAGCAGGCGGATTATTGACATGCCCAGCACCGTCTTTCCGCAGCCGGTCTCGCCGATCAGGCCAACTCTCTCATTCTTTCCGATCTGCAGACTGACTTCGTCCACGGCTTTCACCAGGCCGTCATGGGTGGGAAAATGGGCGCGGAGGCTGATTATATCGAGCATTACATCTAGAGGAGCCATCAGTTGGTCACTGATAGTTCATAATATTAAATATTACTCTCATTCATCAATTATTGCATATTGTAAGATCGAGTCGTATTCTTCTCTATCTTATTAAAGAATGCAAAATATAGAGCCGCAGTTAGTGCATAAAAAATGCCTGTGACCAAGAAGGGCATGCTGCTTCTTCCGCCCGCCATCATCAGCCCTCCTGCATATGTT
>DAONDW010000142.1:0-4790 GCA_035402785.1 Methanothrix sp.
AGATGCCTCAGAAATACCAGAAATGGATTTGACAGGTCTGAGTTTACAGCTATTAGCAGATTTTGAGGATTGCCAATGGGACTCATGGCGCTTCCAATTGTCACTGCAAATGCCAGGGAGAGAAGGAGCATCTTGGCAGACATCCTGAGCGTTCTGGCAAAATAGAGCATCAGAGGCGTGCCCACTATGGCCAGTGTGTCATTCATGAGAAGAGCAGAAAGGAAGCCCATGATAAAGAGTATGAGCAGCACAAGCTGATCGGCGTTGGAAGCCCTCTCGAATATCCGATTGAACAGATAGAGAAGATAGCCGCTCTCCTGCATGGCCTCGCCTATTACGAACATCGCAGCCAGAAAGACCATCACATCCAGGTTGATGGCAGCAGTCGCCTCAGCAATCGAGATCTGTCCGGTTATGAGGACCGCAAGGGCTCCTAGAAGCATAATCTGCCAAATTGTCAGGCAGTTCTTGCCAGCCTGCCGGACAGCTATGAGAATCAAGACTGCAGTCAGTGAAGCGACGGAAATATTGATGCCATTTATGGCGTTGAACAGTACCATCTTTTGCCATCTTCTCGGAATTGGGAAATTCCAGACTTAAATTTTCCAGCTCAATCATTTCGGAGAGACAATATGAGAGACAATATCATAGTGACAGGGCCTCTCTGGAGACCGGAACGAAGTACTGTTGATGCAAAATCCTGGAGATAAAGTTTTCGTCCTCATCGCATAAGTTCCATTCATTCTGAATTTTCTTATGCACAGTTTCATCACTAATTCCCGCAATGGTCTCAATTTAGGTTGAATCAGCGAAAATTCTGTTTATTATTTAATTGAAATTTAGCTCATATGCTGGAAATAAATAATTATAATTTATATTTCTGACCGACACCCTTATAGTCTATTGTGCTATATGCTATCACGCTTCATGTGCTGGCCGCATACAGCCACCTGCATCACTGGATGATCCTCGAGTGAGCTGGCCTTCTGCGGTCATCAAAAGGCAACGGAGTTGGTAATAATCATGCTCGGTGGTGGTAATCATGCTCGGCATTGATGATCCCTGGATTTGGGGCGTCTATCTTCTTTGCATACTCAGCGCGTTGTTGTGCCTGATCTATGGCATTGTAAACTGGAACCGTGAAGGCGAGCTTGAGGCGCAGGAGATAAAAGAAGAGGCCGCCTGGGAAGCGAACGAGGAAGATATGCAGGAAAAAGAGCTGGGACTGTGATTTAGATGAATTTGCTTCTTCTAAATATCATCATTCTGATCTATCTGCTGGCTACAATTTATCTGGGTTACAGGGGCTGGAAATCAACCAAAGACTCCGAGGGCTACCTTGTGGCTGGCAGAAAGACCCACCCATACATCATGGCCATGAGCTACGGGGCCACATTCATCAGCACCTCGGCCATCGTTGGCTTTGGGGGAAATGCAGGCCTCTTCGGCATGGGCCTCTTGTGGCTCACCTTTCTCAACATCTTCGTAGGCATCTTTCTGGCTTTCATAGTCTATGGCAAGCGGACCCGCAAAATGGGCCATAACCTCAATGCCATGACCTTCCCGGAGCTGCTTGGCAAGAGGTTTGACAGCCGGTTCATTCAATGCGCCAGCGGCCTCGTCATATTCCTGGGAATGCCCCTTTATGCCTCAGTTGTTCTGATTGGAGCAGCCCGTTTCATGGAGACCACTCTCGCCATCGACTTTGATGTAGCTCTTCTCATTTACTCTGTGATCATCGCTGCCTATGTGATCTGGGGCGGCCTGCGTGGCGTCATGTACACCGATGCCATGCAGGGAACGATCATGTTCGTAGGCATGGCATTTCTGATCATCATCACCTACTCGCATCTGGGCGGGGTCATCCCAGCCCATCAGGCCCTGACTGATATGGCGAGCCTGGTTCCTGCCAAGTTCGCAGCCCAGGGGCACGTTGGCTGGACTGCAATGCCTGTCTGGGGCAGCACCTGGTGGTGGACCATGGTCTCAACCGTGGTGCTTGGAGTGGGCATAGGCGTGCTTGCCATGCCGCAGCTTGCGGTGCGCTTCATGACAGTGCGATCCAACAGGGAACTCAACAGGGGTGTGCTCATCGGCGGCATCTTCATTCTCATGATGACCGGCGTGGCCTTCACTGTTGGAGCTCTCTCCAATGTATTCTTCCTGCAAAACCAGGGAAATATCTCCATAAACATCGCAAAGGGAAATGCCGACAGCATAATTCCCCTCTACATCAATGCCGCCACACCTGAATGGTTTGTGTACCTTTTCATGCTCACCCTTCTGGCAGCAGCCATGTCCACATCCAGCTCTCAATTCCATACACAGGGAAGCGCCATTGGCCGCGATATCTACGAGACCATCACAGGCAAGAAGGGCAGCGGATCCGTATTGATCACGAGGATCGGAATAATCGTGGCAGTCATGATCGCTGTCATACTGGGCTATGTGCTTCCTGATAATATAATCGCCCGCGGCACAGCCATATTCTTTGGGCTATGCGCAGCGGCCTTCCTGCCGATGTATACTCTGGGGCTTTACTGGAAAGGTGCCACAAAAGCCGGGGCCATCGCAGGGCTTGTGACTGGCACATTTGTTACCGTGTTCTGGTACCTGTTCATCCATAAAGCCGAGGCGGTGCCACTTGGGATATGCAAGAGCCTTTTTGGACAGGATGTGCTCATTGCCCAGATGCCCTGGCCTGTTGTAGATCCGATATTGGTGGCCCTCCCTCTGGCCCTGCTAGCAACGATTTCAGTGAGCTTGATGACCAAAAAGCCAGGAGACCGGCATCTTGAGGGCTGCTTCAGGGGTATCCGATAAAAGACGGAAAGGAGAAAAGCTAAAAGCTAAAGGCTACATTGGCGGTTGCCAGGAGACAGAAAAGATGAAACGGATCACGGCATTAGCAGTGCTATTTGTCCTTTGCCTGGCGGTTCCTCAGGCTATGGGTCAGATGTCTGAATATCAAAGAGGCGTGGCCAATGGCCTGAAGATCGGCCTGTTTATGGGCGAATATTATGGCCGCGGCCAGTATGTGGTGGACTATGCCGGACAGTACAATACCTATCTGGATAGCTACTATCAATTCCTCTATGCGTCCTTTGCCAACAACCAGACGCTGATCAATGAGTTCATGCGCTCGCCAATTGCCGTGGCAACCAAATCATCAAGCACCGGAGTTCTAAAACCTGATGCAAGCGGAAGAATTCTCGGCTACCCCGCCGAATCCTACTATACCTGGGTTGGCGCAGTTCCGGGGACATATCCGGAGAACCCTGGAAATTCGCTGCCAGGCGTATAGAAGGAATGCTTGTCATTGAAAGGCACCAGGAAATTTGTGACTTGCTCCCTTGCCCATGAAAGGGCAGGGTTTCCTGCTTTATCGAGAAACTTCTGGAGCAGATGAGGATCTCACCTGGTGACTGCCATGAACTTATTCGAAATAATGAATAGGAAAAACAATTAATACTTCGGATGTCGATGTTCTGGCATGCATAGGGGAAACTTCAGGCTGCCGCGCCCCGGATTGAGCCGCGAAAAGAACCTGGTCCTCATATTGCTGGCCATCCTGGTTGCCCTCATACTCTGGGGCACATTCTGGTGGCTGGTGAGGCTGGCGCTCTTCATAGTCATAGTCTATATCATCTATCAGGTGCTAAAGGAATTCTTCTAATTGGGAAATTTGCATGAATATTGCATTTCTCTGCTGGAATCAGCTCGCCGCCCGGATTACAGATGATGCCTGGCCAAAAAGCCAGGCCAGAGAGCCAAAGCTCTATCCAGATCCTTTTTTGTGTTCAGGTTAAAAAACGTGAGGAGATCTGCATCCAGTGGCTGCAGAAGCTCTACAGGGATTCTTTTTGCCGAAAGCTTTTGGAGAGGTGCATGGACTCTCTTCTCTCCCATTTTCATGGCATCCTGGCAGGCCTGCTGCATTGCTTTTCGGTCGTAGACACAATGAAGCGGCTCAAGCAGCCCTCCAGGATGCTCAGGAACTGCGCACTGTAATTTGCAGCCTCTTCCTGTTGCACTTCTTATTGTACTTTCATTTGCTCTTTCATTTGCCTCGACTGCAGAGCTTTCATTTTCGGCCTCTCCGTCAGCATTATTTTTATCTGACAGATTCTCCCAAGCCTCTACAAACGAAAAGAGCCTGTCAACAACCTGATGATTCAAAAAAGGCAAATCGCAGGCAGCAGCAAATGCCAGTGTGCCTTTTGCCTTCATCATTCCGGAATATAGCCCGGCAACGGGCCCGTATCCGGGGACGCTGTCCCATGTGAAGACAATCTTCATCGAAGAAACCCGGTCCGGACAATATGCGGAAATGACATCCTTCAGCCTTCTGGCATGCGGTTCATCCCTCGCGACTAATACTATCTCATCTGCCGCCATAGAGATCCTTTCAGCCGTCCAGCAGATGAGAGGCCTTTTATCAAACAGCAAAAGCGATTTCTCGAAGCCCAGACGGCGGCTGAACCCACCTGCCAGGATCACTGCAGAGCGCATGAGTCGAGCTTCCAGCCGAACTTCTGACAATCCTGCTCGAGAGCCTTGAATAGAGCTGCCCTTGCATCAGCAGGCTTGATGTCGCTGCTTAAAACAGTGTACTCCCTGCTGACAGATGCAGTCTTCTGCCAGGCTTTGGCGAGGATGCTCTTTATGAGCGCCTCGTTGACCCGTCCACCTGCCTGGCCAATCTCCTCGAAGGCCAGCTTCTGTGTGAACCGGTTGCCAAAGACTATGCAGCCCACGCCACCCCATTCTCGAATTCTCGCCTCGCCACA
>DAONDW010000143.1:0-4753 GCA_035402785.1 Methanothrix sp.
CTGAGAGCTGCAAAAAATTAGGATTAGATCAAAGATCATTGAATATGCTTATGGTAGCGGCGTGTTCAAGCCACAGGAAAAGGTCGGACTGCAAGAAGAAACGGGATTAATCAAAGCTCTTTACTTCGGTCTCTATGGCGAAGTCGCGAAAAGATGGGACTGCTGCGGCAACCATCCCAGATTTTCGATCTTTCATGCTGCATATCCTGGCCGATGTTTCCATTAAATGATAAATTTTCTCCATGCTATTATTTATATGCCGGATTGGGCTAATTATATTTCCAATGCATTCGAAAATCTCCTGCGAACTTCGTGCAGTTGGCGAGATCACCCAAAAGGATGAGGAGTTGCCGGTGTTTCGAATTCTTGGTCGTTGCTCTCGCTGACCCGCTGTAAGCGAAATTTGTCCTATTCCGATCCTGCAAGCCAAAGCCTCATGAAAGCAGTATTTGCAGCATAGCAGTCCAGCCATGTGCATGATGGATTCAGACAATAACTGCATAACAAACAGTCATGCTCAAGGCATACAGGCTCAGGCTGTATCCAACAGAGTCTCAGAAGACCAGGGTGTAGCGAACTTTGGACTTGTGTCGCTGGACATGCAACCAGACTCTCGCATATAGAATGAATGCCTGGGAGTAGTCATGATCCTATGCCAATATAAAATAGATGAATATTGAATAAATCAATTATTATGACTTTGGTTTTAAAAATTTCTATTTCACTCTTTCTGGCCAGGATGACAGATCTCCATTTCTATGGCCTTTACTGCCAGCGAGAATTCCTGTTTCAGCTTCTGTGCCAGTTCCTTCGCTCCTGCCAGAGAATTTGACCTGCCCATCATCTCCATCTCCTTGGCCAGGGCAGAGAGATGCATTGCTCCTATGTAAGCGCTGCTGGATTTCAGGCTGTGCGCAGCCAGTTGCAGGCCCTTTGCGTCCTCTTTTTCTACGGACTGCATAATGGCATTCACCTTTTCCGGCGAATGCTTGATAAAGAGTCCACCTACCTCAGCAACTATATCCGGATCCCCTGGGTCCTGTAGCTCGCGAAGGCTTGCCAGAACAGTCCTGTCAAGCACATCGCATAAATCCTCTCCACTGTCCTTAATCTTGGTCCCTCCTCATCTGCAGGCATAAATATTAATCAATGGTTTCTCGATGAAGGTATATAACTTGTTTCGTACTATTTATCCTTAAATAAAATCCTTATCTTAAATACTTATCGGATATCATTGTATCAAATCACTATTGCAGGAATCGAAGGGGATAAAATCAGTGTGATGTGCAGCATTTTTCCAATGCTTTTGCGAGCTCTTCCAGGCGCACCGGCTTTCTGATATAATCATCCATTCCAGCTTCGATGCATCTTCTGCGATCTCCTTCCTGAGCATGGGCAGTCACAGCGATGATATTGGGTGCCTTCTCTTTCCAGCGTTCGCGAATGGCCCTGGCGGCCTCAAAGCCGTCCATTTCTGGCATCTGCACGTCCATGAGCACCACATCATAGCTCTGCCGTTCCAGAGCCTGCAGAACCTCTCTGCCATTGGCCGCCACATCTGCGCGGATGCCCATCTTCTTGAGCATGAGCAGTGCCACTTTCTGATTTACCAGATTGTCTTCTGCGATCAATAGCCTCAGATGGCCAGGAATTGATGGCTGCACTTGAATTTCCTGAGTGCTGATCTTCACTGCCTGGCATTGCTCCTGTGTTGCTGCCCTGGTTTCTATTGTAAAGCAAAATGTGCTTCCTTTTCCAGCTTCGCTCTTTGCCCAAATTGTCCCGCCCATGAGCTGCACCAGCCTTTTGCTTATGGCCAGGCCCAAACCAGTGCCTCCATATCTCCTGGTGGTTGACATGTCCATCTGGCAAAAGGAGCGGAATAGGCTATCCATGCGATCCTGCGGAATGCCTATTCCTGTGTCTTTGACTGAGAAGAACATCTTTATAGTTCCATTTTCCTGTCCTGTGCCGGAGACATGCAAAGATACCTCTCCGCTATCCGTAAACTTGACAGCATTGCCAATGAGATTGATCAGAATCTGAGATATGGCTGTGACATCTCCTACGATTATCCTTGGAATTGAATCGTCGATTTTAAAATAAAATGATAAATATTTCTCTGCAGCAACTGGCATTAGCAGGTCCATGACATCTTCAATGCATCTGCGCAGCTCAAAGGGCAGCCTTTCTACCATCCTTTTGCCCTCTTCGATCTTGGAGAAGTCCAGGATGTTGTTGATCACAGACATGAGGACATCTCCGCTGCTTCTTACGGTCTCCAGATAATCCCTCTGCTCCGGCAAAAGAGGCGTATCGAGGAGCAATCCGGTCATTCCGATGATTGCATTGAGCGGGGTTCTGATTTCGTGGCTCATATTGGCCAGGAATTCGGATTTGGTGCGAGCTGCAGCTTCTGCTTCCTCTTTCGCCTTGAAGAGCGCCTCTTGAGCCTTTTTGCTCTCTCCAATGTCTCGAACAAGCACGAGAAACTTATTTTCTCCACATAGGTTGATGCGTGCCTCAAAATAGGATGTATTGTCGTCTATTCTCAGATCGTATTCAAATATCTGCATTTTTCCAGTATCTTTTGCTTGATTGATGTGAAAGAGGGCCTGTGTGACAAGGTTCTCCGGCATTACATCCTGCATCTTCCTGCCAAGGAATGATTCAGGCGGCAAATAAAGCAATGAGCCATTTGCAGGTGGATTGAAGTCCAAAAATGTGCCATCTTCAGCTATCAGAAAGATCATATCGGGGATGGCTTTTAAAAGCGACCTATTCTTGGTTTCGCTGTTTCTGATCTCTATCTGTGCCCTCATGTGTTCTGTGATGTTGCGGATAGATTCAATGGCACCTGTGATATTGCCCTCTCTGTCATAAAGAGCAGTTGCGCATCCCTGCAAGAACATGGGACCTCCACTCATTTCTGGCAGATATGACTCTGCATGGAGACTGCCATCTTCCTGTCTTATCAAATTGCCGTAGAGATCCGCTAAGGTTCCGTCCTTTTTTCCCCACTGGTCATATTCTTCTGGCAATTCTTTGTCGTATTCGAGCACTAGATCTGCAAGCATCGGCCTGCGTTTGCCGTAGAAGGCAAGAGCATACTCCTGGCTATCCCGTCCCAGCATATCCGTGGCTTTTATTCCTGTCATAGCCTGAATGGCCCTGTTCCAGGCTATGACCCGGCCCTGTCGATCGATGACGAAGGTAGCATCAGGGAGAAAATCGATTATGCTCATAAGTTGTTGTCGGCTGAGAGCTGCAGCTTCCTGGGTGATGTACGCATTTATTTCCTCATGAATGGGCTGTGGTGTGTTATTGGTTGAGCGGATGATGTCGCGACTGCATACATCCATGTATACATCTATATCATCCAGTACAGCCTTCAGTTTTTCACTTGCATCTCTGACGTTCTTGCCGATCGGGCATTTATCATCCAGCCTTTTATTCAACTCCACCAGTTCCAGGAGAATCTCATTTATCTTATTGATAATGCGTCCATCCATATGTCGAGACACCAGATTCAGATCGGTCATATGCATTCTCATTAATATTCATTTCTATGTTCATGGTATTAGCAGAAAAATATGTAATAACAGTTTGATCTTATTTTTTCTATGCGCCATCTGACATCAATTATTCGCTGGAATATAAAAAAAGTTTACGGTTTGTGCGATAGGCACTTCCAAATATTATTAATGAAAATATGTATGTAGCAACATATGCATTTGCCGCTTTGCCAATTCAGCTCATGTTTGATTATTATTGAGACTTTTCGAGTTTAGAGCTGATAGAGATGTCTTTGTCCAGGCGGTAATCGATTCGAACCGTGGTTATTATCCTCTGCACACCCATATCTGCGAGCATTTTATTCGCTTTTTCAACAGCAGAAAATATCTGATCAAAGCTCTGTGCTTCAATAGCTGTGGACATGGGTCCTGCTGCATATTTCAATCCGGACTGTCTGAGCAGATCATGAACTGCCTGCACATAATGAGATGCACTGGTCCCTTTGCCCATTGGGATCGTCGAAATATCGGCTACTATCATAATGCTATATTATTTAATATACTATAAAAAAGTTTGGATGGTCCTCAATATGGCCGGATGAAATGGGTCTGGCATATTACGGGAGTGATGAGAGCAGCTCTCTTGCGGAGTCTGCCGGGCTTTTTGCCTCGTAGATGGACCTGCCCACAATCAGGTAGTCTGCGCCAGCCTTTAATGCAGCGCCTGGGCTGCCCCCCTGAGCGCCAACTCCCGGAGAGATGATGATGCCATCTTTGATGATTGAGCGGATGAGGCGGATCCTGTCCGGGCGCGTGGCTGGAGCCACCACGCCACTTGCACCGATCTCCACAGCCAGACGGGCCATGCTCTCAGCCAGAGGAGCCATGAAGAGTTCTGCGCCTGGATGGCTCATCTCAGTGACTGTGAAAAGGTCAGCGCCGTGTTTGGATGCGCTTCTGGCACAGGCCATGAGGGAGTCTTTTCCGGTAAATGCATGAGCGATGATGCCGCTGGCACCTGCCCCAAAGACTGCCTCGCAGATGAGGCGGTTTGTGTTGGGAATGTCTGCCACCTTCAGGTCTGCAATGACAGGCGAGATTGCGCTGATCTCTCTGACGATTCCAAGGCCAGAAGAGAGAATCAATGGATAGCCAATCTTGATTGCATCGAAGTATTCACAAAGCTGTCTGCTGAGGGAAAGGGCCTGATCCTGATTGGTGACATCCAGTGCCAGTAT
>DAONDW010000144.1:0-4731 GCA_035402785.1 Methanothrix sp.
GCTTCCAAATCCTTCATAAACAGATCGATGTTCTCTTTTGTCATGTGATTCATTAAAATCAGCCGCAGCGCTCGATTCGGCTCACGGGTCATGGAGACATGCCAGTCCAGCTTCATCAACTCCTCGCGAACTTCTGCAACTGAGACAACCTGCAAAGCTACCACATTCATGATGGGCTCGATCGTCGGCCTGATGCCTATCTTTGCAGCTTCCGCCACCAGGTGATGCGTCAGGTCCATGCAGTATTCAACCATCTGAGAAAAGCCTTCACGTCCCAGATGCATCATGACGGCATAGGTCGCTGCCGCTGCAGCTCCACTCCTCGTGCCTGTAAGGGAGGCCTGCCTGGCCTTTGTCAGATAATGGGTTTCGGTTTCAAGCGCACTCAGACATTCCTGTCCGCGGAATAAAAGACCGCCAGCGGGAATTGTGCTCATGCCCATCTTGTGAGGATCGATGGTGATTGAGGAGACGCCGGGCACTGAAAAATCCCAGGAATATCTCTCCTTTAAAAATGGCAGCACAAACCCCCCGAAGGCTGCGTCCACATGAAGATGGATGCCCCTCTCAAGTGCCAGCTTTGAGAGGCCAGGAATCGGGTCCACCTGGCCAAACTCGGTGGTCCCGGCTATGCCCACCAGAGCCACAGTCCTGTCATCGAGCAGGGACTCAACTGATGAGAGATCGACCTTGAGGCACTCATCAAGCTCTGCCTTTCGCACCTCCAGGCCCAGAAGGTCTCCGATCTTGTCGAAGGAGAAGTGAGCTGAGGCCGGAACCACGATGTTTCCGTCCTTTATGCCAGCCTCATTTCTGGCAGCGCGAATGGCCTGAATGTTCGATTCAGTGCCTCCAGTGGAGACATAGCCGGAGGCCTGCGGACAGCCCAAAAGCTCGCCCAGCATCTCGACCACGCGCTCCTCCAGCTCTGCCACGCCCGGAAACAGCCCCGGATCCCCGAGGTTTGTCTCAAGGAACATGTCGTGAGCCCTTACCGCAATGGGATGAGGTAGAGTGCACATGGTGGAGAAAAAACGGTCATAGCTGTAGTCACGTGCTCTCGTCTCTTCCAATATGGCCATGACCTCGCTTTCGGAAAGGGCTTTTTCTCTCATTTGATCTGCTCCTGATTCGATTTACTCTCTATTTGATTTATTCCCGATTTCTAAGAGCTCTCAGCATCAGGATCTTCTCGCTTCTGGCAACGGTCTCCCGAACAGTTGCCACTGCATCGATGTTTGCGGAAATGCTTGTGATGCCGATCTCCACAAGCCTCTTGGCCATCTCAGGATAGGAGCCAGCCTGGCCGCAGATTGAGGTCTTGACGCCTGCCTCATTGCAGCGCTCGACCACGTACTCGATGAGCTTGAGGATCGCAGGATGCAGCTCTGAGTACAGCCCTGCTACATTCTCGTTATTGCGGTCCACAGCCAGCGTGTACTGCGTCAGGTCGTTGGTTCCAAAGGAGATGAAATCAATTCCATCCTCAATGAAATCCTCAATTGTCAGAGCTGCTCCGGGCGTCTCCACCATTATGCCTACATCGATCTTCTCGATATCCAGATTCTCCTCGACCATGATGGCCTTCGCCTTTCTGAACTCGCGAACATGCTGCACCATTGGAAGCATTATGCCCACGTTCGTCAGCCCCATCTCGTACAGCTTCTTGAAGGCCCTGACCTCCAGGCGGAAATGATCGGTTTCAGTCAGATCGCGCCTGATGCCTCGCCAGCCGAGCATCGGATTATGCTCATGAGGCTCGTTCTCGCCGCCTTCCATTGCCCTGAACTCGTCAGTTGGAGCATCAAGGGTTCGCACCCACACTGGCCTCGGGAAGAAGGCATCTGCAACGATCTTGATGCCCTTTACCAGCTCGTCAATGTACTCTTCGCTCTTGCCGCTCTTGATATACCAGTTGGGCGTCTTTCCAAGTCCCAGGATCATATGCTCAATTCGAAGCAGGCCCACGCCGTCTGCCATTGTTGCTGCCGCTGCGGAAGCTCGATCCGGCTCGCTGACATTGACCTTTACCTCTGTGGCTGTGATTGGCTTTGAGACGACCATGCCTGCTGGCCCAGTTGCAGCTGCTGCTGGCCTGGCAGCTGATGCCAGGGCCACGCGCCCCTCATAGACCATGCCCTTTCCGCCGTCCACTGTGATTTCCATGCCGTCTTTCAGAGTGGTTGTCGCCTTCTTGGTTCCGACAACTGCCGGACAGCCAAGCTCACGGCTGACTATGGCTGCATGACAGGCCATTCCACCCTCATCTGTGACTATGGCACCGGCCCTCTTCATGCCTGGAACCATGTCAGGCATTGTCATCTTTGTGACCATGATGTCGCCTTGCTTGACACGGTCAAGCTCTCTTCCGCTTGAGATCAGCCGGACGATGCCAGTAGCCACACCGGGAGCGGCTCCCAGGCCATTGACCAGCACCTTTCCACTCGTGGCCTGCGCAGGCTCTGCCTTCTTTGCGTTGTTTATGGTTGTGATGGGCCGGGATTGCAGAATGTAGATCTTGTTCTTTTCCACGCCCCACTCTATGTCCTGTGGGATGCCGTAGTGCTTCTCCAGGATCTCAGCGTACCTGGCAAGCTCAATCGCCTCGTTTTCTGTGAGGACCACTGCATCTTTCTTTTCTTCTGGAACCTTGATCGTGACTGTCTTCTGGGTCTTGGGGTCCCGGATGATCATGATCTCCTTGGTGGCGATGTACTTGCTGACAATCTTCTTGGTCGCCCTATCCACCACGAAGTTATCGGGCGAGACGCTGCCGCTGACCACTGACTCGCCGAGGCCCCATGCGCCCTCGATGACGACCAGAGGCTCGCCTGTGGAAGGCTGTGAGCTGAACATGACACCGGACTTCTCAGAGTCCACCATCTTCTGGACTATGGCAGACAGGTTGACCTTCTCGTGCTCGAAGCCCTGCTCTACCCTGTAGAATATGGCTCGCGCACCATAAAGGGAGGCCCAGCACTTGCGCACCGCATTGAATACGTCCTCAGCTCCGCGCATATTGAGGTAGGTCTCCTGCTGGCCTGCGAAGCTCGCGTCAGGAAGGTCCTCGGCTGTAGCACTGGAGCGTACTGCCACGAATACCTGCTCGCCTTCGAGCTTGCAAAGCTCCTCATAACGGGATTTTATAGCATTCTCGATATCAACAGGAACTTTGGCACCCATGATGAGCTTCTTGGCAGTCTCTTCGGCTTTGTGCAGCTCGGCCTCCTGGTTAACATCGACATCAAGAGCCTCAAACAGCTTTTTGGCTATGCCCGCCCGATTGATGAAGTCCCGGAAGGCCTGCGCTGTGACCGCGAATCCGCCAGGCACAGGAACGCCGATATTTATCATCTCACCAAGGCTGGCACCCTTGCCACCTACTACGGAAAGGTCCTCCTTTCCAACATCCTTCAGCCATACAACTGGGTCCATTGAATCATCCATCCCAAGTCATGAAATTTCATTATATGCTTCTTATCTGCTCACCCCTCCCTCATAACATTATTTGAAGCTTTCACAGGATATATAGAATATATACAAAAGCATTTATCCTGAAAGACAGGTTGACTTCCTGCCATGTTCAAACGATTCTGCGGGGCGGCGGCTGCATCCGAGATGCTTCTTGATCGCTGTCATCCCATCAACCGAACCGAATCCCTGAAGTCCGTCCTTGCGGAAGGCCGTGTTTTATCGCAGGATGTGCTCTCACCGGTGAATCTGCCAGGATTCGACAGGGCTGCCATGGACGGCTTCGCAGTGCGGTCCGCGGACACCCTTGGCGCAAGGCCACATGCACCCGTTTTTTTGGAGAAATTCCTTCCGATGAGAACTGGCCTGCCAGTTCCGGATGGTTACGATTCTGTGGTCATGCTGGAGGATTCCAATTTGCGCGGCAGCATACTGGAGATCACTGCTCAGATGCACGCTTACAAAAATGTCTCCCGTGTGGGTGAAGACATAGTAGCTGGAGAGAGAGTCTTTTCAGAGGGCCATACGCTCAGGCCTCCGGATCTGGCACTGCTCTCAGCCATTGGAATTGGCAGCGTGCAGGTTTACGAGAGGCCCAAAGCAGTCATCATTCCTACAGGCAGCGGGCTACTGGATATCGGTTCGCGGGCGCTTTTGCCTGGAGAGGCCTATGAGATCAACGGCCTCATCACCCGACTCTATGCCGGCAGATGGGGCGCTTATGCGGAGAAGACCGAAATTGTACCTGATGACGAAAAGCTTGTTCGCGAAGCAATCGCTGCTGCTCTACAGGCGGACCTGATCATCATAATCGGAGGGACATCGATAGGCGAGAAGGATTATGCGCCTCGCATTCTCAATGAGATGGGCGAACTACTGGTTCATGGAGTGCGAGTGCAGCCCGGAAAGCCCACAGCCATCGGGACTGTAGCTGATAAGCCAGTCATCTGTCTTCCCGGCTATCCTGTGGCCATGCTATCAGATCTCTTCTTATTTGTGCGCCCGGCATTGCAGAAGATCGGCCACAGAAACGACCTTCAGCCAAAGGTCACAGCAAAGCTCGCCAGAAAAATTCCCTCCCGGCCCGGCTATCTCAGCCTTGTGAGGGTGGCACTGAAGGGCGATGAGGCTGAGCCAATAATGATCTCAGGAGCTGGCATCCTGAGTTCAGTTGCCCGCTCGGACGGATATGTGATCGTAAGCGAGGATAAGGAGGGACTGGAGGCCGGAGAGACAGTGGAGGTATTTCTCTTTGAGTGA
>DAONDW010000145.1:0-4713 GCA_035402785.1 Methanothrix sp.
TCATATCAGCCCCGCTCATCTGGACGCACATACGAGCGAGCCTTCGAAAGGGCATCATCATATGATATGCTCAAAAGCCGCCAGATCTCCTCGTCCTCCAGGATCTGCCAGATGATTTTGGCACGATCCCTCTGAATGGGCACAAGCTCTCTGTTCTCCCTGCGAACCTCAGACAGAAGCCTGGCCATCTCCTCGAAGTTCTCGGATAAAAGCAGATCAAGCTTCATACGCAGGTACTTGCTCAGTGCCGGATTTTCCGTGGAAATGGCGATGGTGATATGCCCCTTTTTCAGAATTGATGGAACCACCACATCGCCCACGCCCTCCACGCTGTTGACGAGAATGCCACGCAGGCGCGCCTCTTGCTCAATGGCGCGATTGAGATCCGAGTCGCTCGTGGCAGGAACTGCCAGAAAAGCGCCCTCAAGAAACCGGCTGAATCCAAGAGACAGATCGCACCGCACAAACTCGATCTGCCTTTTATCGTCCTTCAGCAACTTCCTCAGACTGGGGGAGATGTCGCGGGCAAATAGCCTCACAGGCCCGTGCCTTGAGAACAGCTCCGCCTTGCGCTCGCCAACGGCTCCCCCACCGAAGATCACCACTGGCCTGCCATTAAAATCCAGAAATAGCGGAAGAAACGGCCTGCGACGCCCGGCATCGCCATCATTGCAGCCAGCCATGGTTGCCACCATCAGATCCTGGCAGAGGTCTTCTTGTACTCAGACTCGCTGAAGAGGACTCGGTAATCATCGATTCCAGAAAGCTGTGAGAGGCGGGCAGCAGTCTTCAGGCAGTCCTCACGGCTCTTGGAGTGAACCATGGTGTACAGATTGTAAGGCCAGTCCTCTGTAGTGGCCCTCTCATAGCAATGGGTGACCTCCTCGACCGATGCCAGGATCTCGCCAGCCCTTTTTACGTCCTCTGGTGCAGCAATCCAGGCAATCATGGCATTGGCCACGATTCCAAGGGCCCTATGGCCAATGGTCGCAGCAAAGCGCCGTATGATTCCCTCCTCCTGCAAAGCCTTCAGACGACGCAGGACCTCGTCCTCGTTCATGCCCATCAGGTCTCCCAAAACCCGATAGGGCTGACGTGTGAGGGCTATCCCCTCCTGGGCTACCTTTAGGAGATCAAGGTCTTTTTCATCCATCAACGCCACCCCCAGGGTTCCTGGAAAGGATAGCGATCCACGCCACCACCTGCAATAGAATAGAGCGCATCAGAGGGATTGCCGAAAACCGCATGATCGCTCCAGTAGTTGCCGCCATCTTCAGCTCCCGCATCCCACGAATTCCTGCCGTTGTCCACAGCATTTTGGATGCCGTTGTTGAGAAATACATTGTGGTAGAGCCGGTTGTCGGTGCAGTCAACTAGGTTGACTCCTGCAATCCCGTTTCCATATATCTCGTTTTCAGTTATATTGCATCTCTCTGAACTGCTCAGTCGCAGCCCGAAGCGGCTGTTCTCTCCGAGGATGTTCTTTCGAAGGTTCAGGTCCTTTGAGGACTGGACATAGATCCCCTGGGCATTGTGCAGCGCACTGTTATTCTGAACAACAGCCAGAGTGAGCTGCAAAAGCGATACGCCATCCTGCTCATTATCGCTTACATTGTTTTGCTGCAAAAAGGCCGAGTTGCTGCCGGTCAGGATAAGGCCCTGTCCATTGGAGAATGCATCATTTCCGATGAGTGTGCAATTATGCGATTTGCTGAGCAGGATGCCTTCATCATGATTATAGCAAGCAGAGCAACCCTGAATGCGGCACAACCGGCTGCTATGAAGGGCTATGCCGCTCTGACAGGACCGGGCCACACATCCCAGCAGGCCCATGCCCTGAGAGGCATCTGCCCTGAAGCCCTCAGCCGAGCAATTGCTCGCGAGGCTGTAGGCGAACTGGCAGCCTGAGGACTCTTCAGCCATAAATCCGGCTGTGCATTCATCTGTCAGGCTCCGGGAAACGATGCAGGCCATGCATTCGTCCAGCATAAATCCCCATTGAGACCTGGAGATCCTGCTGTCCTCAATATTGCAATTGGTGGAATTGACCAAAAGCACGCCAATGCTGCTGTTTTTGATTGTCAGATTGACAGCACGGATGTTCTTGCATGACACGAGCCCCAAAAAGCCGCAATCAGAAGGCACCATGATATCTGCTTTTCCCACAAGATAGCACACGGGCTTTCCGTCTACAAGATTGCTGGCATCTATATCCTGGACAAAGACATTCTGATCCGAGGACTCTGTCCAGCCCTGGCCAGGCTCAATGCGGAGGTTGTATGAATTGTTTGAGAGATTATTACCTCTGAGAGTGTTCCTGGTGCAGCCACGCAAAGAGATTCCATAAGTGTTGCGAGCTGCCCTGTTTGATGCTAGAAGGTTTTCAATCGAGCCCTGCAGAAGGATGCCATTGCCGTTTGCAGACAGGCTATTTCCCGATATGTTGTTTTGGTAGGCACCATCGCAATAGATTCCTGCACGCTCGTTCTTCTCGCAGATGTTGCCAGATGCATTGCAGCCTTGCGATCCCCTCAGACTTATGCCCACCTTGCCCCCTGAGACCAGGTTTTCCGTCAGATTATTGCTGCTGCCCCCATCCACATCTATGCCGCTCACAGGACCGCCGAGAAGCCTGTTTCGCTGGACATAGTTAAAGGAAGATAGCGTGAGCACCACACCCAGTCCGTTTCCGCTATATGTGTTGTTCAAAATGATGTTATCATGTGAGTCCTCCACCAGCACTCCCTGATCAGCAGAGATGCTGCAGCTCCTGACCTGACAGCCCCATGTGCGGTTGATCCTGATGGCAATCCCGCCCGGTGCGGCTGCACAGGATATATTGCAGCTCATAACATCATTTTCTGCTCCGAGGATCTCCAGCCCCACGGGGGAGACGATGAGGCAATCCAAAATGCTGTTGTTCATGCCGGATGATGAGATTGCCTTCCCTTTGGCCGAGATGGTGCAGTGCTCGATCTGATTGCCGGATGAAGCGATCAGGACGGCAGCTTCCTCTCCAGCGGAGTTGAGAGATATATTGGATATCCGGCTGCCGGAAGCCGTCAGAATCAGCGATCCCTGTACGACTGCGCCCGGCTGGCCGTCTATGTTAAGCCTTTTGTCCACAGTAGCTGCAGGGCAATTTCCAGGCTTGATCAGAATTGAATCACCATCTCGAGCGAGAGAGATTGCCGCCGAAAGGGTCCCAACATCGCCGGAACCCGCGGGGTCTACGATCAGGGTCTTCGCCTGGCAACTGGATACAAGAAGCAAGAGAATCAAGATAGCGCGAGGGTTCATCGTCATTGTTTTATGCATATGCCTGCTAATAAAACTATGGCAGACAGAAATAGGGAGAAAATTGGTATTGTTACAAATTTATATTTTTCTACTTTAAAATTGAAAGCCCTCTTCCGGCGGAAAGATAGAAATATGTAAATCTATCATCGCTAATTTTAGCAGGGACGGATTTTCATGGCAGGGCCATTTCATATTCTAATCATCGAAGACGACCCGGAACATGCCGAACTCATACGAATGGGGTTTAGAAGGCATGATGACTTCTTCCTGGACTTTGCCGCCTCCGGAGAAGAAGGACTGGAAATGATCGCCGCCACAGCTTATGATCTTATATCTGTAGACCTGGTTTTGCCGGGAATCGGAGGCCTTGATGTACTGGTCAGGATCAGAAAGCTGGATCCAGACATTCCAGTGGTAATGGTCTCAGGCCACGGAACGACCGAAATGGCAGTTGTCGCCTTTGAAAACAGGGCCACCAAGTATGTGGTCAAAAGCCTTGAGAGCTTCAAGAGCCTTCCTTATGTCTTTGAAAACCTCATTCAGGAAGCCAGATTCAAAGCCAATGAGAGATCGATGAGGACCCAGATCGAGAGATCTGAGAGAATTCACAGAAACATTGTGGAAAACGCACTTGCTGGCATCTACATATTGCAGGATGGAGCATTCCGGCTGGTCAATCCAAAGCTTGGAGAGATATTCGGCTGTTCAGCGGATAGCCTTCTCGGCCTGCCTTTCTGGCAGCTCGTAAAGCCCGACGACATGCTTAGCGTGACCCGTTTGGAGCGCGATCTGGATGCCAGCGTTCCAGTTTATGAGTCGAAGATCCAGCGCAAGGACGGAAGCCATCGCTGGATAGAGTTCAGGTCTGTCCCCATTGAGTACGAGGGCAAAAGAGCCATTCTCGGAAATCTGCTGGACATCACGCCGAGAAAAGAGCTGGAAATAGAGATTATGCAGAAAAACAGGCAGCTTTTCGCAATTGATGGAATAACCGAGGCATGCCTTTTATCCGAAAAAGATCTGGATGCAAAGCTGGCTGATGCCCTGAGCCATCTTATCTCTGGCATGGATGGGGTGGAGATTGGCGGAATATTTCTCAGAGAAAATGGCGGTCTGGTTCTCAGAGCATTGCATGGCCCGGTGGAGGAGCTGATTAATTTCATAAAGGGCATGGAATCAGGGCATCTTCTCAACGGTGCAAAAACCCATGCTGCTGTGGAGGGGCGCACAAGAAGCTGGGTCTCGTCACCCATAACCTGTGACGGCGAGGCAAAGGGCGCAGTGGTCGTAGCATTTGCAGATGGGAGCGGACCTTCTGGCCTCAGCTTTCTGGACAGAGCAGCCGGACGCATCGGCCATCATCTCAATATCTGCGAATTGATGCAGGCATCAGATCAGCCATCAAAGGAGATT
>DAONDW010000146.1:0-4679 GCA_035402785.1 Methanothrix sp.
AATATGCAAAGAAAAATAGTCCTTGCAGGGCTAATCGCTTAACCCTGCCTCATTGCTGACCAAAAATAAGGTCTGCTGGACTCTTCAGTATCTTCTGGGTGCCCGTGCAGGCTTATGCTTCTGGTAGCAATCGCTGCAATAAACCGGCCTGGATCCATCGGGTTTGAAGGGAACCTGACATGTCTTTCCGCACTCAGCGCAGGTGGCATCGTGCATCTCTCTTGGGCCTCTGTTGAAGCCGCCTCTGCTTCCGCTTCCGTATCTCTCCATTTATTTCACTTACCTTTGGCATCGATTCCATGAACCGATCCTACTACAAAACATCCCATCAAACTCAATTGAAGCGACGCTTATGCAGCAGTACTGTAGGTGGGGTGGCCATTTGATATACCTTTCGGTCAGATTCAGATTCGTACAGGATATCCAGATTCTGGCAGCGTGTATATCTCCTGATGGACTGGCAAAGCTTGATCATGCTTGATGATCATTCAGATTCAAGATAACGGTTAAAATGAAATTATAGGCCGGAGGAAACCAATTGGTGAGATCGACGACGTTTGCATGCAGCATAACGATATACGAGGCATTCGCCATTCTCTGCTTCTGCCTGCTATTGCTTTCGATGACATGCGAATGCCTGATGGACTCCTTCAACGAGACGAACGCCAGCGCCAGCACCCGCACCGCCAATGCGATCCGCTTCTTTCCAGATGAGCCAATCAGGGTCAATGACAATAGCCTTGACCAGGCTCTCCAGAGCTATTCTCCTTTTGTCCTTGATTGCTGGGAACTTGGCTGTCGGCCCTGCCAGCTCATCGACCCCAAGATCGATCAGATGGCCGCAGAATCAAGAGGCAAAATAGTCTTCGGAAAGCTGTGCACCAACTACAACCCCGCTTCACTGAAAAGATACGGCATCACAAGAACGCCAACTCTGCTCATCTTCAACAACAGCACCCTTGTCTACAAGCATGTCGGCAATTATCCAAAAGATGAGCTGATGCACATAATTCTAACAGTGCTGCACATGCGATAGCTGGCTATTTGAATATCCTGTCCATCCAGCCGATCCGGTCTATCCAGTTTATCCCATCCTATTGCATCTTATCGCATCTTATCGTAAATTATCATAAATTATCGCATCCATCCAATCCTATCCTTTGTACTGCCCGCCCACCAGCTCTCGAATGCGCAGAGCGATCTTTGGACCCACGAGCGGCACCTCACGAAGCTCATTTTCCGGGGCTGTCATCACCTTCTCTATGGATCCGAAATGTCTGAGCAGATTCCTGGCGACTGTTGGCCCTACGCTTGGTATGGCCGATATCAGATATTCTTGCTGCTCTTTTAGCGTGCGGGCAGTCTTGTGGCCGTGCATCTTTGGCTCGCGCCCTTCCTGCGCCTCCCTGCTCGCGAGAAGAGAGATGACCCTCGCAGTATCTTTCTGGTCGTCTGTCGGAATGATGGGGACGCCATAGTCCACTGCGATCGAGACCAGCGCACCCTGAATCGATGAGGCATTCATCTGAGTGGTGTAAAGATCCCTGCCCTCCAGTATCAAAACCGGCCTGTCATAAGCCCTTGCCAGATCCCCAATCTGACGGAAGAGGTTTCTCTGCGGATCGATGATGGAAGAGACAAAATCCTGGGCGGTCTTGCGCTCGATTGCAACTCTATCGCTGATAACATAATCTCCCACCTCTAAATTTTTGACAGCCACCTGCAGTCCCTTGGCCTCCAGAATCTTGGCCATCTCTCGCTCTCGAAAGTCCGCAAATATGATGCCCTTTGTCCCCGCACTCAATGCGGACGAGGATGGAACATCCAGCGCGTTCTCTACAGGGATCGCTATTGCTGCAGCCTCCTGCGCCTCTGCATTTTCTGGCATCCCAGAAGGGGCTTTCAGAGCCAGTGCTCCGTCCGGGCCCGTTGCCTCTTCGGTGATCAGTTGCTGGCGAGAAGGCAAGTCCCTGTGAAGAGAAGAAACGCCGCCGCTCATGTCCCGGATTTGCCGGTTCATGCTCTTCTCTTTTCGGTCAGATATCCAGTAATAAGCTTCATCTCGCGTGCCCCTGGCCATCAACACGACTACCCTGCCAGCCCTCGCCCTGCCAGTCCTGCCCTTTCGCTGAATGCTTCGAATCTCGGACGGAACCGGCTCATAAAAGAGGACCATATCCGTGGACGGAATGTCGATTCCCTCCTCTCCAACAGATGTGGCGATGAGCACATTATATTCGCCCTCCCGGAATTTTCGCAGGATCTCAGCCTGCTTCTTCTGGCTCAATCCCTCATCATGCTCCCTGCTCGACTGGCCCACGAACCGCACAGCACGGATGATCCCGTCATCCTTCAAGAACTCCAGAAGAGACGTTGCCGTGTCACGATAGTTTGCAAAAACCATAACGCGAGACTGTGGATTGGCCTCTAGCTCCTCATGCAGTATTCTCCTGACAGCCGCAGGCTTTGGATGCTCAACCTTCAGATTTGCCAGAGCGTCCATGATATGTCTGAAGCGCGGGTCCTGCATTATCCTTCGAGAGGCCTTGGATCCGCTTCGCGAGAGAGCCTCGCCAGAGAGCCGCTGAAAATATCTGGCCAGAGCATCAGGGCCCTGGGTCTCCGCGAGTTCCACAGCATGATAGAGCTTTAAAATCTCCGCAAGCAGGGAAATGGCCATGAAGGTGCTCCTGTTCGCCTGTGCCCTGGCAGACGACATAAGCGCAGCCTGCAACCCCAACAGCTCCTTTTTGGAGGACTTGACATCTATTCTCAGAGGCGTCACTGCCAGGCGGTTCAGGTTATCAATTCTGCTCTTGAGAACCTCCTCTATGGCAGAGCGAATGGCCAAAAGCTCTGCCGGAACGACCAGCTTCACCCATTCGATCTCCCGCTCATGCACAAACGGCGCGACATCCAGGTCGTTTTCTGTTCGCGTCTGGATCTTCTCGATGCCGAGATTTGTGCAGATCTCTGCGATCTTTTCGCTTTCGCTTCCCGGACTCGCGGTGATGCCCAGGACAAGCGGATCTTTAGCCTCGCGATTATAGCGATCAGCGATATAGACATAGGCATATCCGCCAACCGCCCGGTGAGCCTCATCGAATATGACCAGAGAAACGTCGGCCAGATCGATCCTCCTCGAGAGCAGGTCGTTTTCTATCACCTGGGGCGTGGAGACGACTATGCGGCTTTGACTCCATGATTCAACCCTCTTTTCCGGGGGGCTCTCACCAGTGAGCATGATGACCTGATTTGGATCTTTGAGAACCCTTCCGAGGAAGGAGGCATGCTGTTCCACCAGTGGCTTGGTGGGAGCCAGAAAAAGGACCCTGCCCCTGTCCATTCGAGCGAGCAGCACCATGAGAGCAATGACCGTCTTTCCCAAACCCGTTGGAACCACAATCAGGCTGGAAGCCTTGAGGGCTGTGGCTGCCAGATCCATCTGGAAGAGGCGCTTTTCCACGGTCTGTGGCAGGAGATGAGGGTGCTCTAAATAGCTGGACATGACATGATATTCTTCTATCTCGTTCTATTTGATCTCATTGTCTTGCTGCGCGAATGAAGTCGCGTGACACAAGCTGGTCGTTTTGGGGGTTATTCTGAACAACATGTCTATTGATTCATATTTATTATTCATAGTATATCAATTTAGCTATACCTGGCTGCCTATGGTATTTCCAGCACATTCCTGATATGCGAAGGCCTCGCCAAAACCAGGCATGCTTGAAGGATAAATTTATATAATATCAAAGTAAAAGATCAATATTAAGCTAAAACTCGCTTATTTGGCGAAATAGCTCAAATTAATCGCTTAAAAAAAAGGGGGCGAAAAGAAAAATGAAGGGAGTAATAGTAGTAGCATTCGTGCTTGCAATTGCCCTTATGGGAGGTTGCAGCACTGTGCTAGCTAATCCGCCACTGGTTCCTCCAGTGCAGTTTGAACAGTTCTGCGAGAATCAAAAGGTATCCGGAACCGGTGTCATAGATGTCAGCACATCTGTAATCGATAAGAAGCTGGCACTTGAATACTACAACACAATGGCCGGCGACGGAGATCTTGAGCTTGACTCCGAGCATGTCTATTCCCAGGACCCTGAAAAGATCAAGAGAAATGTGAGTTCGGTAAACGGCGGCAATGAATCGGGCTTCAATCTCATTGAGACCACCAAGATGACATATGCTGGCGACACGCCTCTGACCGGCGGCAAATACCTGAACTCCAAGGCATTCTACGGTGGCATTGGCGCTGACGTCCAGGAGATGTTCTCAGTAAATGAAATGGAGAAGGATGAGACGGCTTTCTTTGCCTCTACCACACCCTATGAGCCCAGGGATAATGTCAGCCCCGAGGATCTGATTAAGGATCTCAGGGATGCTAAACGGGACACCAAGAAGGTCGGAGAACTCATGACAGCCAAGAACGATATCTATGTGCCGTCCCACCTCATTGGCCTTGAGACCAAGAACTCATTCAATGGCACATGGGGCACGGATGCCAAGTGGCACAAGATATTCTACAAAGATATCAAGGCCCACGAGATGTTCACAGGAACCTTCGAGGCCGAGAAGCTGCTCAAGTTCCATGAGAATCCCGTGCCGGATAATATCCAGCCACCCTGTGACGGCGTTGACTGCTAGGGAAACCTGGCAGCTCTCTTTTTCTATCGCTTTATTTA
>DAONDW010000147.1:0-4651 GCA_035402785.1 Methanothrix sp.
TGAGACATCAGTACTGCACAAGCCCCCCTTCTGCCTTTACCTTCAATACGGATTTCTCGAATATGAACAGACTCAGTGGCAGGAGAATAATTGTGAACAGCAGCAGAGTCAGAATATCCGGAGCCAGGCTTGTCAGCGTGTAGCCCTGCAAAAGTGCATGCCTCATGCCGTTGACTGCATAGGTGATGGGCAGAATATGAGAGATGCTCTGCAGCCAGTCAGGAAAGACCTCAATTGGAAAGAGCACGCCTCCGAATAGCTCAGATGAACTCATGAGAAGCATATTGATTGGATCGCCTCTCTTAAAGACCATAATGAAGCTCGCTGAGAGTATGCCGATGCTCGAAAAGCAGATTATTGTGAGAATCAGGATCACGAGTGCCCCGAAGACATTGGCGTGAGTCATGTTCACTCCAAGAAATATGCCTATGACCAGATAGAGCAGAACCCGGATGGAGGCAAAGATGAAGCTCCAGAGAGATGACAATGCAATGATGCTCGATGTGTTTGTCGGAGTCACCAGCATCGCCTCCATTGTGCCCATCATCTGCTCGTCTCTCACGCTTTCTGAAAAGCTCCTGAGAGATATCATGAGATAGCCGGAAAATGCCATGCCAATCAGGACGAAGGAGAAATAGTCTCCTCCATAGGGCTCCAGGTACTTTGCTGCTGCGTCACCCATCATCTTGGCAATGAAATAATATGTCAGGATGTTGAAGAGCATGAAGAACATTCGCAGGAAGAAATCGAACTTATAGCTCATCTGCAGGAGATAGCCCCTTTTTATAAACCAGAATGCCTTTTCGAATGCCATCAGTATCCCTTTCTCTTCATTCCTAAGCCGTATCCCCGTTTCTTTCGCCTGGGAATTGCGAAGGGAACATGTGACACACCATCCTCATCAAAGGACTTGCCAGTGTAAAATGAGAATACGTCGCACAGAGTGCTGTTTGCTTCCAGGCCGCTCTTCAGCTCATCAGGACTGCCCTGCGCCTTGATCCGGCCATCATCCAGGATTGCTATTGTATCGCAGAGCTGTTCGGCTTCATCCAACTGATGGGTGGAGATGAAGACCGTCTTGCCCCTCTCTGCCACGATATGCTCCTTGATGAAATCCCTGAGACTCCTGGCAGCTCCGGGGTCCAGGCTCCTTGTGGGCTCGTCCATGAACAGCACCGAGGGATCGTTTAAAAGCCCCCTGGCAATGGCCATGCGCTGCTTCATGCCAGCCGAGTAGTTCAGGAAGGGCTCATCCGCCCGGTTCTTGAGGTGAACAACATCCAGTAGCTCCTCTACCTTTGACCTCACCTGAGACGGAGAGAGGTTATGGAGGGTGGCAAAGAACTGCAGATTCTCCCTGCCTGAAAGCCTCCAGTAGAAGCTTCTCTCGTCTGTGGTGATGAAGCCGATAGAGGACCTGGTCTTCTGGCCCTCTTTAACCACATCATAGCCATTGACGTAGGCTTTTCCTTCTGTGGGAAGGATGAGTGTGCAGAGTATCTTGATCAGGGTGGACTTGCCAGCTCCATTGGGCCCCAGGAGGCCCAAAACCTCGCCTTCTTTGACCCGAAGATTCACACCTTCAAGTGTGGTCAGCACATCTTTTTGGCCCGAATTCCTGATCACGTCCAGAAAGCCTCGATCCAGGACGAACCTTTTTGTCAGGTCTTCGGTCTCAATTGCGTATGTTCCTATAATCTCACATCCAAAGCACTGGTCGATTTCCAGGTTGATTTCCTGGTTGATGCCCAGTTTTTAGAAATTTTATTGCATCAGAATTCATTTCAATTTTAGGAGTATATAAGACTACTTTTTATGAAATTCATATATTTGGATATTATATTTGCATATTATTATGGCTCAATTCACCTCTATCCAAATGCCTGGAATAACAAGCGTTAATTTATTGCTACAATTTATGGAAAAATTCATAATATAGAACAATAATTTACGATTCATTGGAGGAATTAAGACGAATATGAGTTCAAAGTTGATCGCCATCGCCATGCTCCTGGCATTGTGTCCAGGACTGGTCCTGGCCGACAATGCGATAATGCAGGAGCTGGGCAGCAAGGCTGCAAAGACTGCAATGCAGGACCTCAAGGTCGAAAAGGGAGATGCCAATGTTCTGGTGCTGACAAGTGCCGGGCATGCTATTATCAACGGACAGACAACACAGGCTGCCCTCAAGGGCCTTTCTGCAGAGACTGGAAATAGCCTCGGAGATGCCAATCTCTTCCAGGTTCTGCGCCCCTACTGGAAGCCTGTCTGGTTCTACTTCTTCAACAAAGCCAATGGAGAGGCAGTCTATCTGCAGGCTGACTCCAGTGCCCTGAACAAGAGCCTGGATGAGTTCAAGGCACTGTCAGACGATCAGGTCTTCAGCATGATTTCCAAGGCGAATGTGGACATAGACTATCTCGCGAACCATACTGATGAGGGAAATACGACATTCAATAAAAAGGCCTTTGCAGGCAACGAATTCTCACTGGCAGGCATTTCCAATGTCTGGGCAAGGGGTGGCTCTTTTGACTTTATACAGGATACATGCTTCCATGACCATCTCTGCCCCGGCATTACCAGCGGCCTGTTCATTGCCAAGTACGTCGAGGAGAAATTACCCATTATGAACATCTCCACAGAGAGCTACAAGGTGATCTCCTGCCCCAACTGGTGCAAGGAAGACCTTCTGCAAATGCGCTGGGATGCCACGCCCGGAAAGAGTGGCATGTTCGTGATGGCCCTGACAGATGCTGAGAAAAAGGCTGTGCCTGGCATCGCAGGAATTTACATCCGCTGGAACAGCACTGAGAACCAGGGAGATGCATTGGTCCTGGCCTATAACTCCAGCGCATTTAAGAGCAACTGGAAGGGGCCTGAGTGGGGAAGCAAGCTTGCATCCGATGTGGCTCTTATGCCCTATGTTGACACTCCCGACGCCTTTGTCTCAACCATCAAAGAGCTGAAGGTGGATGCCAGTATGCTCGCCCAAATGCAGGGTGCAGGAATGCATCCGCTTAAGGTTGCAGGTGTGCTGTAACTGAGATTGCCATGTTGAGCAGCAATCAGGCAACTCATTGCTGCTATTTTTTTTAATTTTTATTACTGGCAAAAGGATTATTATCTATTAATCTGATTTGCACGCTATCTAAGGATAAGATCAACAACATAGATGGTTGGATATCATGCTGGTTGGATATCATAACTGGTTCAGCAGCATAACGGGTTCGATATCATAACGAGCTAAACAGGAGAATACATCGATGAAACTGGTGATTTGCGGAAAAGGCGGAAGTGGAAAGAGCACAGTGTCAGCGTTGATAGCAAGAGAGCTCGCCTCTCGGAATGAGAAGGTTTTAGTTGTGGACACAGATGAGTCCAACTTCGGGCTTTACAAGCAGCTCGGCCTGCCCCAGCCCAGGGATTTCATGGAGAGCTTTGGGGGCAAAAGGGGACTGGGAGAGAGAATGAGGAATCTTCGAAGGGTCGAAGGCGAAAAGAGGCCGAGCATTCTTGAGGAATTCACAATCGGGGACATTCCGGCAGATCTGATTGTGGGAGAGGATGGACTCAAGCTGGTTGCCATCGGAAAGATTCACGATTATGGCGAGGGCTGTGCCTGTCCGATGGGCAGGCTTGCAAGAGAGTTCATAGAGAAGTTCAAGGCTGATGGAATGCATGTTGTTGTGGACACAGATGCTGGCATTGAGCATTTCGGAAGAGGCGTTGAAGCAGGCTGCGACAGGATTGTAGTGGTAATCGATCCAAGCTATGAATCGGTTCAATTGTCAGCGAAGATTTCTGAGATGGGTGCCAAGATAGGCAAGCCTGTATTCTTCCTGCTCAACCGCATGAATGAGGATGCAATTGAGCTGAGAGAGCTGGTTGACAGCAATAAGATCATAGGTGCCCTTCCAAACGATCGAGAGGTATTCAAGGCCTGTTTGAAGGGAGGCCGGGTGCCGGAGGTCAGGGAAATGAAAGCAATAGTTGACAGGCTCCTGGCAAAATAGACGAAGTGTCAGGCTTTGATATTGTGATATCAGGCAGCGTGCCTTGCATCATGCAGATGGGTGCGCTGTCTGGAAGAAAAATGCTGCAGCCTGTCAGGGCATTTGACCTTTTGACCAGTTGACGGGCTAACCATTTGTCAGCCAGTTGTTTTGGTTCTCGATTGGCATTAGCAAAGTCATTGCACCAAAAGCGTTATACCTCTCAATTCATCTGTGAGTGTGGTGAGTTTGCATTGGACAAGCTTGAGCTGGTGACCAGAAATACCGAAGAGATTGTGACTGTTGACGAACTCAAGGGCCTTTTGGAGCTTCCCAGAAGGCCGCGTGCCTATGTGGGCTACGAGACGAGTGGCAAGGTGCATTTGGGGCACATGCTCACTGCCAACAAGCTGCTCGACCTGCAGAAGGCGGGCTTTGATGTGGTCGTCCTTCTGGCTGATCTGCATGCCTTTCTAAATGAAAAGGGCACTCTTGAAGAGGTTCGAAAGATTGCAGACTACAATCGGGACTGCTTCATGGCATTGGGTCTCGATCCTGATAGGACTGAGTTTGTCTACGGAACGAACTATCAGCTCAAGCCGGAATATATGCTCAAGATTTTGCAGATGGCGAGAAACACCACGCTCAACCGGGCCCGC
>DAONDW010000148.1:0-2011 GCA_035402785.1 Methanothrix sp.
CAGGGGTTGTTGTGCAGAATAAAGGCCACACGCCTTTCTGAAACTGGTTTTTGATGCAGAGAGATCCAGGCTCCAACGCGCCTGCATAGCTTTGAAACCCTGCCTTGAAGAGGAACATGCCTCTCGATGAGAGCACCATCTGATACGGATTTGTCAGTCACTCCTACTATGAGCGGCTCGATCACTCCTTCGAACTCTGGCATTGCAACCGACCAGCCAACCTCGCTGCTGGAAAGGCCGTGGATGTCGTCATGCCATTCCTCTTCTGTCTTGTGATAGACCTGAATCGGATGGAAAACAGGAACGTCAAGTGCAGAGAGAGAGTTCACTGCACCATCGATATTCATGCTGCGAAATATGGGCTGAAGGTTGATGATGGCATCAACGTTCCCCCGCATGAATGCTTCAGCCACCTGGCCGCTTGACCAGGCTCCGAGGTCCTTATCTCCCATGCCAAAGCAGAATACGGCAACTACGGAAAATTGCCTCTCAAGCTCAGAGATTATGGCATTGACCACAGCCAGGTCACCATTGGCCCAGTAGGTTCTGGAGAAGATTATGCCGACTGCTGGGCGGCGCAGGTTTCCATACCATTGCCTGTATTCCTCGATTGTCGAGAATGCCGTCTCATGGCCGGGATGATACAGTCCCTGCCAGAGCAGCTCTTTTGGCGGCTCGTAATCCATTTTCTGGGCCAAAGCCTTCTCGCAGGCGTATTTGAGCATGTTTCTGTAATTGTCAGGACCGCCAAAGACCACATATTTATTCACTGTAGTTGTGATCTCTAAAGAGACTGTGGACAGTGCCCAATGAGATGGATCACGGCCAAAGGAGATGACGGGCTTTTCAGGATCCAGTTCAGGTATGATCTCATCCCAGCAGGATTCGCTGGAAGGGTGCAGAAGTATGAGCTGGGCTTTTTTCAAAGACTGCAGGCATTTCCTGATTTCTTCAGGGCTTGTGAGCTGAGAGGACGACCAGGCTTCGAGGTCGATTCCAGACTGCCTGGCTCCATCTAAGAGCAGGGGCAATTCGCTGCTCCAGGTGATAGACGCTACCAACATTTCAAAGTCTCCATGAGCTATTATTGTGGCCAATCAATGCGATTTTCTTTTCTATATCACTCCTTATTATTAACATTATTGGTTTGAGTATTACTTTTTGGGCAAAAATTAATGAAAGTGCATTTAAATATGATGATTATTTTTTATAATAACATTTAAATGAAAGTTGCATTAATGAGTTTATGCGAATTTCATAAAAAAATGTCCAAGAAAACCGGATTTGCATTCAGCCAGTCCTCACCAATTCATAGTGCCAAAATTCAGCTCAGGACGGCGATCGCAATCGAAAAAGCGCATCGTTAGTTTAATGAGATGATATATTTTTTGCCCTGTTATTTCTCAATCCGATTACTATGATATACAACTGTTCTTTAACCATGGAATTCTTGAAAAGTTATACAGTAAAATTTATATATGAGCAGTGATGAGTATTAATTGGGTCCGGGAAAAAGTAACCGATTTTATTTCATCCATCCCCTCAAGATAGATTGAAGCCCGGATCCTCCCCTCAAAACCCTTTTTGCTTTTGAATCTCTGTATACACGGATATGATCGAGATCGATACAAAAAGAAGAATGGAGATCATAGATATCACCGACGAAGTTGAGAGCAAACTGAAGGATAATGCTTCGCATGAAGGAGGATTCAGTTCAGGCCTCTGTCTCGTTTATTCCATGCATACCACCACAGGTTTGATCGTCAATGAGGCCGATGGGGCATTGATCGAAGATATTCTGGATATTTTGGAGAAAATCGTTCCGAAGGGAGCAGGCTATCAGCATGATCGAAGTGACGGCAATGCTCATGCACATCTGCGGGCCACATTGATTGGAAACAGCGCAATCGTACCGGTTCAGGCAGGAAGACTGGCTCTTGGAACCTGGCAGAGGATCCTCTTTGTTGAACTGGATGGTCCGAGAAAGAGAAATGTCTTCATCCAGTTTATT
>DAONDW010000148.1:2111-4587 GCA_035402785.1 Methanothrix sp.
GGAGTGGATTGCTCCGCTCCACTGGATTTCAATTCATTTGAATATGGCAGTGCCTGTGCTCGTTGCCAGTTTCTTGAATGCAGCCATTAGATCCTTTGTGATTGGGCCAGGCTTGCCGGTTCCAACAACTCTCCCATCAACCTTTGTGACCGGGGCCACTTCTGCGGCTGTGCCTGTGACGAAGACCTCATCTGCGGTATAAAGATCAAACAGTCCCAGATCCCGCTCCTGAAGCTGATAGCCGCAGGCCGATGCAGCCTCAAAGACTGCTTCTCTGGTTATGCCCTTGAGGTTGTTAATGGTGTACGGCGTATAGACCTTTCCGCCTTTGATGACGAATATGTTGTCGCCGCTTCCCTCTGACACAAGTCCCCTCGAATCGAGGATGATGGCCTCATTTCCGCCCTTGATATTGGCCTCGATCTTCGCCAGGATGTTATTGAGATAGTTGAGGCTCTTGATGTTTGGTGGCAGGCTGTCCGGAGCATTTCTGCGCACTGTGACGCTGACTGCCGTGAGCCCGACCTCGTAGAGGTTTCCATACATTGCCCCCCACTCAACGGCGATTATTGCGACAGACGGCTCTGGACATTTATTGGGATCCAGTCCCAGGTCACCATAGCCACGGCTGACGATTGGACGGATGTAGGCATCGCGCAGGTTGTTTTTACGAAGCGTCTCCAGGATTGCTTCGCACATCTCCTCCTGGCTCATGGGTATGCGCAGCATTATGGCCTGAGCTGAGTCAAAGAGCCTTCTGACATGATCCTCCAGCCGGAAGACCCGTCCGTCGTAAGCTCTTATTCCTTCGAAAACGCCATCGCCATAGAGAAATCCATGGTCGAAGACCGAAACTGTTGCCTGTTCCTCTTCAACGAATTTTCCATTAAGATAGATCAATTTCATAGAGCATCTCGATGTCAAACAATTGCCAAGGATAAATTCGTTTTGATCATTTCCGCCAGTCTGCGAGCGTTCCATTCATTTCAAGCCAGGGAATCGATGGGTTTATTAGTTAAGGAAGGAAGGGAGGTGCCTACTCTTTACGGGGTTTGGAGCTTATGGCAAGACTTGGTTTCGTGGTCTCGGAGTTCAATAGGGACATCACCTATCAAATGGAGCTTTTGGGCAGAGAGCACGCCCAATTCCTGGGTGCAGAGGTGGCTACTGTCGTTTATGTTCCGGGTGTCTATGACATGCCGCTCGTTGTGAAAAAGCTTCTTCGTCGCGATGATGTCGATGCGGTCGTGACGATTGGCTGCGTGATTCAGGGGGAGACGGCTCATGATGAAATCGTTGTCTCGCAGGCAGCCAGAAAGCTGATGGATCTATCTTTGGAATTTGAAAAGCCTGTGACGCTCGGCATCACTGGACCCAAGATGTCCCGTCCCGATGCTCATAAGCGCGTGGATTATGCCAAGCGCGCTGTTGAAGCTGCGGTCAAGCTCCTGCAAAGGCTTGGAGGTGTATAAACCTTGGTCTCTAAGCGGATGGCCTCCATTCACGAATCAACCACCCTGAAGATCTCTGCCATGGCAAAGAAGCTTGCAGCGAGCGGTCAGGACATCATCGATATGGGGGTGGGCGAGCCTGATTTCGATACTCCCAGGCATATTGTTGAGGCAGGCTGCAGCTCAATTCGCAGGGGTGAGACGCATTATGCACCGACAGCCGGAATCCCGGAACTGAGGCGCGCTGTGGCCGAAAAGCTCTCTAAAAAGAATTCGCTTCGCGCAACTGCAGATGATGTTATCATCACACCGGGTGCCAAGATGGCTGTATTTGCTGCAGTACAGGCGCTGTTGCAGGAGGGCGATGAATGCGTTCTCATAGGACCATCCTGGGTCAGCTACGAGCCCTGTGTGGCCTTTGCAGGTGCGAAGGTTGCCTGGGCGAAGGTTGACGGGAGCTTCATGCCGCAGGATCTGGCTGATGCGATCAACTCCAGGACGAGGCTTATCATTGTCAATTCACCATCCAATCCCACGGGCTCAGTCTTTGACCGAAAGGTTCTGGAGGAGATCCGGGACCTCGCTGTGGACAACAATATTTCTGTAATCTCCGATGAAATTTATGAAAACATTGTCTATGATCATGAACACATCAGCATAGGTTCTCTTAACGATATGGCAGAGAGGACTGTGACCATTAATGGCTTTTCCAAGGCCTATGCAATGACCGGATGGCGTCTGGGATACCTCACAGGCCCCAAAGAGGTCATGAAATGGGTCACGAGACTGCTCTCGCATTCCGTATCTCAGGCCACGACCTTTGTGCAACGTGCAGGTGTTGCCGCGCTAGAAGGGCCGCAGGATGAGATCAATTCAATGGTCGCGGAGTTCCGTGCGCGCAGAGATGTGCTGGTATCAGGTCTGAGGGAGCTTGGGATACCCTGCAATATGCCTGGTGGTGCCTTCTATGTCTTTCCGGATGTATCTGGACATGGTGGCGGGGATGCATTTACCGACCGGCTCCT
>DAONDW010000149.1:0-4583 GCA_035402785.1 Methanothrix sp.
CCTCGGTGGTCGGCGTTATTCCATCCTTCGCCCAGGAGATGGCTCTCGGAGCAGTGATTGGATATCTGTCTGGCAAAGGTGCAGCCCGGATCATCAATCGCATAAAACTGGAAAGCGAGGGCCTCTATCCAGTGTTGACAATATCAATTTTGCTGCTGGCATATGGCATCGCAAGCCTTCTGGGTGGCAATGGCTTTCTGTCTGTTTATATCGCGGGAATCACACTTGGAAATGAGAATTTTATCTACAAGAGAAGGCTAATGCGAATACACGACAGCATAGCCTGGGTGATGCAGATCATAATGTTTCTGGCCCTTGGGTTGCTGGTCTTTCCGAGCAGGCTCATCCCCGTCGCAGCAGACGGCCTCATAATCTCACTCGTCCTCATATTCCTGGCCCGGCCTGTGAGCGTCTTTGTGTGCATGATTGGAAGCGGCCTGTCCATTAAGGAAAAGGTGCTGGTCTCCTGGATAGGCCTGAAGGGCGCAGCTCCAATCATCCTGGCGACCTTTCCGCTGATAGCTCGAATCTCTGGAGCAGACAGAATATTCAATTTCGTCTTCTTTATCGTCTTGACATCCGCTCTGATACAAGGCTCAACTGTATCACTTCTGGCCCGATGGCTCGGACTGGATACGAAGCAAAAAACCGATTCAGATTTTAAAATCCATTGTCCTCCTGGAATGAGCTTGAAGGACAAGCTGATGGAATTTCCAATTTGCGAGGATGCTCCAGCCATAGGCAAGCAGGTCATAGATCTGGAGCTTCCGGGCGACGTGCTCATCACCGTGATCAAAAGAGGCGACGATTTCATCATACCAACAGGCGGTACGATTCTGCAGCATGGGGACATGATTTTCGTTATTTCGGAATCGCATGATGAAGAACAGGTTCATTCTTTGCGGAGCTGGTTTTCAAGTCCTCCTGCAGGAGAGCCTCCGTCCCTGTCACCCTGATTTGTGTCAGCCCCCTGGACAATGAATTTGAAAAAAAAGCATAGGAATTGGCGAAGCGCAAATTTGAGATGGTTCGATAGGACTTGAGATGGTTTGATGGGAGTATTATGGCCTGAGATAATGAAGAGGTGGCCCGGCAAGTTCAGGGATCAGGAGAGGTTCATCTTTCAGGAGATTCGGCCTGGAGACCGGATATTCGTGGGAACAGGCTGCGGTGAGCCACAGTATCTCCTCAAGTCTCTGATGGATTTCATCAGGAGGCAGCCCAAATCATTCGTGGATGCCGAGCTTGTTAACATCGTCACTCTGGGCGTAGCTCCCTATGCCAGTGACAAATTCCGGGACAACTTCCGGCTTAACTCATTTTTCATCGGAGAGTGCACAAGAAATGCGGTCAATGAAGCGGCTGCCGATTACACGCCCATATTTCTCTCAGCGCTGCCAGGCCTCATTCGTTCCGGTAGGATTCCCCTGGATGTGGCGCTTATCCAGACAACGCCGCCTGATGATAATGGAAACATGAATTTGGGCGTGAGCGTGGACATCATGCGTGCAGCAATCGAAAAAGCTGCTCTGGTCATAGCTCAGCCAAACTCCTGCATGCCAGCGGTTGAAGGAGATGGCTGGATCAGCATGGATGATGTCGATTTCATAATGGCCAGAGATGAGCCGCTCCTGGAGTACATCGATGATCCTCCTGGAGAGATCGCACAGAAGATTGGTTCATATGTGGCCCGCATAGTGGAGGACGGCTCGACAATTCAGGTGGGCTACGGCAGCGCTCCAAATGCCATCGCAGCGAGCCTTCAGGGGAAAAAGCATCTTGGGGTGCACACTGAATTATTCAGCGAGGCAATTGCCGGGCTTATGAGAGTTGGCGCTGTGGACAACAGCGAAAAGAGCCTGTATCCCGGCAAGAGCATAGCCACCTTTTGCATGGGCAGCAAGAGGACTTTTGAATTCCTGAGAGAAAATGGATCAAAGGACGGATCTGTGAAGCTTCTGGGCATCGACTATACCAACAATCCACTCATCATCGCAAAGAACCGGAAGATGACTGCAATCAACAGTGCTCTTGAGGTGGATCTTACGGGCCAGGCAACTGCTGAATCTATCGGGCACAGATTTTACAGCGGAATCGGCGGCCAGGCGGACTTCATGAGGGGAGCGGCTCTGGCACCGGAGGGCAAAGCCATCCTAGCTCTGCCATCCACTGCAAAGAGCCTGGCCTCAGATGGCGCAGGCGGAAACGGATCAGGATCAGACAGAGGGCCTGTTGTCTCTCGAATCGTTCCATATCTCAGGGAGGGTGCAGGAGTTACACTGAACCGGGGCGATATTCACTACGTAGTAACTGAATACGGAATCGCCTATCTGCATGGAAAGAGCATTCGCGAGAGGGCAATGGATCTGATCTCCATAGCTCATCCTGGATTCCGGCACTGGCTGATAGAGGAGGCAAAGAGGCTGCATCTCATCTATCCGGATCAGGCTTTTATCCCAGGCATCAAAGGCGAATATCCTGAGGACCTGGAGGCAAAAAAGGTCACCCGGACAGGCCTGCATCTTCTGCTGAGGCCAGTCAAGATCAGCGATGAGCCCATGCTCAAGGAGTTCTTTTATTCTCTATCAGACGAGAGCATGTATCAGAGGTTCATATCTGCCAGAAGGGACATTCCCCATGAGGTTCTGCAAGAGCTCGTGGCTGTGGACTACTTCACAAAAATGGTGCTGGTAGCGGTTAAAGAGGACGGAGGCAGGCAACAGATCTGCGGGCTTGGCCAGTACGGCATGAACAGCGACACTTACACGGCTGACGTGGCACTGGTCGTAAGAGACGACTGCCAGAAGATGGGCGTGGCCTGGGAGCTTCTCTGCCTTCTGACATATCTTGCAAAAAAGCAGGGTATCCTTGGCTTTACTGCAGAGGTTCTTGCAGGAAATGACCCTGTCTTTCGGCTGTTCAAGAAGATGGGCTATAACATCAGCAAGAGAAATGAGGAAGGGGTTTTTGAGATGAAGGCGATGTTCAGGTGATTTTCCGGATTTTCTGAGATGCCAGGAATGTTCGAGATGATTGATGAGAAAATGGGATTGAATTAACGCAGTTTTTAATGGGGATATTGACGAGGCAGGATGCCAGTTTCTGTATGAATTTTGGTATGGGGCTATATATGTGCAATGCCGAAAACGGACAGCCAATTTTAGTATCGATAAACATTGCCCTGTGCTCACTCAGAACAGCGAGGAGCCTCTTTGGTGATGATCGAGGTGCGCGCAAAATCAGGGACAATTTGCCGGGCTTTGCGGGAAAGGTTAATAGCCTAAAAGCGAAGAAGGATTGTCGATGGGCTCGTAGGGTAGAGGACATCCTAGCGGGCTTCGGTGGCTATTGTCGAAGATACCCGCTGACCTGGGTTCGAGTCCCAGCGAGTCCGTTAAATTTTTTTGCCAGCATTTTCCTCTGGAAAGAATTATGAGCATTGAGATGATATGCAAATGAGGGTTGATGTCATGACGAATGTGCCTTTTGAGACGCAAATAATAGTAGCAGTCGATGTTACGCCGTCAGTCAGAGCAATCCGGTTTATTCAGCCTCGCGGATTCGAATATGCTGCAGGCCAGTTTGTAATCCTCAGCCTTGACAGCGAAAAAGGTGCGGTGAATAAGCCGCTCAGCCTCTCCAGCAGCCCGACCGAGCAGCATCTGGAGGTCGCCAAGAGGCTCACAGGCCATGAGTTCTCCAATGCGTTTCTTTCTCTAAAAAAGGATGATAAGATCAGGTTCACAGGGCCATACGGCAATTTCACATTCAAAGGAGAGCATAGAAAAGTCGCCATGCTGTCCGGTGGAATAGGCATCACACCGCTTCTGAGCATGATCAGATACTGTACGGACATGGATATCGATACTGAGATCGTACTGTTCTATTCCAATCGCCAGGAGGATGACATACCCTTCAGAGACGAACTGGACAGACTGATGGCAAGGAATCGACGCCTCACAGTAGTCCATACCCTGACCCGCCCAGGAACTGCCTGGAAAGGGAGGACGGGCAGGATAAATGCTCAGATGATAAAAGATAACATCTCCAATCCAGGCGAGTGGGTCTACTATTCCAGCGGCCCGGCAAAAATGGTCGAGGCCATGATTTCACTTCTCAAGGAGATGAATATTGATGCCCGGCAAATCAAGAAAGAGTACTTCCCCGGATACGATTGATGCTGATTTTTGAAAACAATTTAAAAAAAAAGCAGGAATTTCGGCCAATCAGGCCAGAAGTGCACATAGCAAAGTGAGCATTGTGGGTGTGCACATCTTTTTCTATCTGACGCCGGACCGGGTGTCAGACCACTTATTTAGACCCCATGGCAACAGAACAACCAGTGCACCGAATAATACGACAGCATAAACCTGGGACATGATGTCCATTCGTTCTCACCTCCGTCATCCCTCGTCACCTTTAACCAATGCTTGATCTCTTGGTTATAAATGCGGCGGCTAAATTGTGATGATAATCTCAAAATAACCAATTTAATGTAAAATTGATTTAACAAAAAATGCGAATTAGGCAATATTTCTAAATACAAAATAAGTTAAATGGCATAATAGACAATTAAGGAAAAA
>DAONDW010000150.1:0-4555 GCA_035402785.1 Methanothrix sp.
ACCGCCTCCACTCCGGAGCGATAGAGCTTGAGAACTGCAGAGCCTGTGAGAACCGGATGTACCGCAGCCAAAAAGACGCGGCTCGCGCCCTGCTGGCGAAGCATTGTGATTGCAGTGGCCATTGTCCCGCCTGTGGCAATCATATCGTCGAATATGACAACATCCCGGCCCCTGACAGCCACCTCCTGCGGTGCCATTGAGACCTCGGTTCCAGAGTGCCTGGTCTTCTGCAAAAAGTCACAGTCGCATCCAAGATGGGCTGCAGCCGTCCTGGCCATGTTCATGGCACCTTTATCCGGTGATATGACCACGGTGTCCTTCAGCCCGAGGCTTGCAATCCTTTCAGCTAAAAGGCCAGTTGCATCAAGGTTGTCCGCAGGACACTGGAAATGAGACATGATTGACGGGGCGTGAATGTTGACCAGATGGACACGCCCGGTCTTCAGGAACGGATTTAAGGCTGTAGCCACAGCCCGGGCCGTCATTGGCTCTCCCGGCTTGAAGATCTTGTCCTGACGTGCATAGCCGAAGTATGGAATGACGAGCGAAATCTTTCGGCCCTGACAGACATCCAAAAGCTGCATAAGATAGACCAGATCCTGATCAGTTGGCGTGGACTGGATTATTGTGATCTCATCATCCAGCTCGCTCACGATCTGGGAATATGACTCGCCATCTGGAAATGTCTTGTAATCGCACAGAGCTAATGTTTCATTTATTGCTGCAGCAACCCGGCCAGCAAGAAGCTGGGAGGCAGGCCCTCCGATAATCATCCAAAATCACCTTTTAGCTTCCAACTACCTTCATTTTAACCTTGACCGTGGGCGTGACTATGGTGCCGACGGCCCGCACGTCTTTACCAACCTCAATATCCTTTAGGAGATCGAAGACATTCGCAGTCAGCATCAGTGAGCGAATGGGCCTCATGGCCTCTCCTGGCGCGATGGCGAAAGCGTTTCTCGCCTCAACCGAAAAGTCCCCGGAGATTGCATTGGCTGTATGCGCTCCGATCAATCCGGTGACCAGGTATCCCCGCGTCTCCTCAAGCAAATTCTGGGGGCTTGATGAGCCGACCAGCAGGTTTCTGATGCCAACGCGAGGCACATCGGTATATCCTGAGCGAACAGCATTGCCTGTCGATCTGACTGCATCCTTTCCAGCAGTATAGCTGTCATAGAGATAGCCCTTGAGAATTCCCTGCTCGATCAGCACAGTTCTCTGAGAGGGCACGCCCTCGCCATCAAAGGACGAGCTGTCTATGCCGCCGGGTACAAGCCCGTCATCAACTATGTTCAGGCATTCCGAGCAGATCCTCTCGCCAATCCGCGCTGTAAGAAGAGAGCGGCCCTTCTGCACATTGTCTGCAGATAGTGCTGGCAGAAGTGTGTTCTCCAAAAGCTCGGCAACAGCCTGGGGCCTCAGGAGAACATCAAATGTCCCGCTTTCGGCCCTGACCCCACCCAGAGATGAGCAGGCCATCTCTGCCGCTGCCTGCCCCACGTCCTCCAGTGATGACTGATATGCCCGGCTGATGAAAAACTCGCTTCCAGTTGCCACATCAGCTCGCCTGGCAATGCACTCCATGGAGGCGTGCATGAGCGTTCCATTCTCCTGCAGCTCAACCCCCCTGGTGTTCAGGACAAAGCTGCCGCCAAGAGCACAGCTCACGCCTCCAGACACTGGCTCAGCACCTGGGACATTTCGGCAGCCTGAAAGCATGTTTTTCGCGAGATCCAGACACACCTCTGGCTCAATATCAGCCAGACGAGGATCGAAAACGCCCTCTGCAGGCCTCACTGCTGCAGGAACCGGAAGAGAGCACCAGGATGGATCACCACCGCGAGCACGAGCCGATTGCACTGCGCTCCTGGCAACAGTGCGCAAAAGAGACATATCACTCGTAGAGGAAAATCCAACAGCGCCTGCGACCACAGCACGAAGCCCCAGGCCGCTATGATGGCTCTCGCTTGCCAGTTCGACCACATCGCGCCGCAGATCGATGTCCACCGAGCGACCTGCTATTCCATAAACCTCGGACTCATCAGCGCCCTCCTGCCGGGCATATGAGATGAGCTCTCGCGCGTGAGCTATGAGGTCTTTGAGGCTATCCAATGTATCTGAGATCCTCATCCCCGCCCGCTTCATAGGGTGCCTGCGCCCTCTCCATCTCCTGCAGCTTGCCTATGATCTTCTCCATCTCCTTGGCCCTCTCCTCCAGTGCATGAACGCTGACTTCTATTCCGAGAATCCGGCAGAGGATGCGCAGCACCTCAGACGCCGCCTTGGGATCGACCAGATATCCAGAGGTGACTCCCATGAGACAGACTGCATCCATGCCCCTCAGAGCCCCCATGCCCAAGAGCAACCCTGACACCCCGATGATGCCGCCGCCAGGCTCGTTTTCATGAAAGACTATTCCCTTTTCCTTCATCTCATCCACGAGTTCTGTGCTCGTTGCAGCGCCCATGACAGTCGGCTTGTCCACGAACTGGCCAGTGCCATAGCCGCCGAGGGCATAAATCCTCTTGACATGGAAGCTCTCAGCCAAATCCAGAAATATGCCACACAGCTCGTAATGCCCCTCATTGGTAGCACTTTGATAGTCTCCGATGAGTATGAGGAGATCAGGTTCGCCATCCTGGCCATGATAGGCGTAGATCTCATTTCGGACCTGTCGGATTGTGCCGTCCTCTTTGACCATGACCTGCGGTGGAAAATGCGGCGAATAGACCTCGATGATCTTTTCGGCCTTGAGCTCTTCCACCATGTGATCTGCCACCAGCTTTCCCACATGGCCCACGCCCGGCAGCCCCTCCACAAGAATGGGGTCCTTCAGGGTTACTTCTTTGGTACGGATGACGAGGGTCTCCTTCATTTTGCCTCCTGACCCAGAGCTCTCCTGTATCTGCCATAGGGATCATCAGGAGAGAACCTGGCTGGCTTGGTAATGACAGCATGGCCTCCGCATGCCGGACAGATATCCTTCAGGGTGTAGCGGCCACAGGCCGTACACCTCAGGATCTTAGACCTCATGCCTCTCTAAGGAATGTGCCTTCTCCGCCATGCTGTTCGATGTATTTCACCACGGCCTGAGCGGATTTCTTGAGAACAGACTCAGCATGCTTGTAATCCGGTGCTGTTACATGAATGCGATAGCGCGGCGCTCCGATATAGGTGATGGCGAGCGTGGCATCTTTGTCTTTGATGCGCTTGGCCTGCTTGAGGGCTTTCTTTATGACCTCGACGCCATCGGCAGCAGGTGAGGTGATGTCCACATAGCCGCTGATGTCAACAGATGGAAGCTTGACATTATCCCTGGATAAGCTCTCCAGAATCTCGACGTCCTCATCTGTCAGATTGGCATCTTTCAGTGCATCTTTGCCGCTGATGGCCGCATCCTCCATGGCCAGATAGAGGCTGTCGTAGACAGTCACCAGGGCATCGGCGACGCGTTTTACATCATCGGGCCGATCCTTGTATGCCATCTCCAGCCATTTCCAGGCTTTCTGGTCCGCCTTCCATTCCTGTATCTTCTCGCGACGCTGATGCTCGTTGACATCTTTCAAGGAGAGATCTATGTGATGCCGGGACGTATCTACATTCAATACCTTGCAGACGATCTTCTGCCCCTCTCGAACATGGTCGCGAATGTACTTGATCCATCCACTCGCCACCTCGGAGATATGAATCAGGCCCTGCTTGCCTGAATACTCATCCAGAGAGACGAAGGCTCCGAAGTCCACAACCTGAGTCACGGTGCAGACAACAAGAGATCCGGGCTCTGGCCAGCCCTCACGTTGCATTACAGATCACTCTAAGACTTCTACAACGGCGGTCTTGATCTCAGCCTTGCCACCTGTGGGCTCAGCTAATGTGCGCCCGCATACCAGGCATTTGACAACCGTGGATGCATGGGCGAATATCACCTGCTCGTTTTCGCAGTCATTGCACTTTACCTTGACGAACTTAGATGTCAGGCTTTATCCCTCCACCAGATCGAACTTGCCTGCACGGAACCCCGGGCGGTTGTGGGCCTTCTTGCAGATACTGCAGCGGTAGCGCAGGTTGAGTCTCTTCACGGGCTTGTCTCCGCCAGGAACCTTGGAGAACTTGCCCTGATTTCCAATACCATTGGCTCTCAGATATCTCTGTCTTCGAATATGGGTCAGGGAGGATTCCCTGCCCTTTCTCACACGCTCCACAGTCTGCGGGGTGTGCTTTTTGCAGAACGGACAGTAAGCGTTAAGCTTTTTCGGCATCTTCACAACACATCATCTCTCAAACTTCACGTTGGACGCTAAATTCGTGCAATAGACATTTTGGCTGGAATCATCTTTGAGCAAAGCGATATCGCATTTGGCTTGGCGACAGCTCGCACAAGCAATCAAAGGAATCTCAGACACGTCGTCGCGCGACCACAAGCACTATCATTCCTATGTTATATCTTTTTTGCCTGCCTGAGCACATGATTGGGATCAACGGGTAATTAACCTTTCCTGAAGAAAAAATTCATCCAATCTAGGCCATCGCGCTCATTAATCACGTTCATCAGCCC
>DAONDW010000151.1:0-4542 GCA_035402785.1 Methanothrix sp.
GGAAACAACATCATCCAGATGACCATTTATTGTGGAGTTGATATCATTGAGGTTATTCAAAAGATCGCGACCAATGGGAGTGATCCTGTAAAGCCTGCCTTCTTTCTCCAGGTATTTGCGCTGAACAAGCCAATCCAGATACAATCCTGCATTTTTAAAATTCAGGTTCACCTGGTAGACGATTCTGGTCTTGCTCGAACCGTCTGTTTTGCAGAGATTGAGAATGCAACTGAGTATCTCCAGCTTATTCCTTCGAGTCATTTCAATATTCCTGTCTCTGTTGGCTTTTGAGCATTCAACTATATTGCTTTAGATACGGATAAAACTTTCGTATTTTTAATTCTATGTTATCTTGTGAAAAATAAAATAATACACTACATAATAGCCAAACCCATAAAAATCTTGTATAATAATAAAAATTGGTTTACAATTATGCGACTGGAGTCACCTAGAAGATAGAACATATATGCATTAAAATAAATATAAGTGTGCCAGTGATAAAACTACCCGGTCCAGCTCCTGAGCATCCTCGCGCAGATCCCCGTCACTCTGGCTGATTATCATGGCCAGATCACGACGCAGTGGCCCCAGGCGAAATGCGTCCTTGTGTTCCCTGGCCACATTCACAAGCTGTTGCAGCCTCTCCAGCCTCAGTCTCATGTCGCCTGGCCCATGCAGGATACTGGACAGACCTCGCAAAGCAGAAACAATGTTCTTTCCGCGATCGGTCAGCTCCAGGTAATTTACCCGTCCAACTGGCCTTGATGTGATCAGACCCATCTCCTCGAATTCACGCAATATGCTGCATGTGTGAGGGACTGTGGAGTCAATGCGCTTGGCTATCTGGGCAGCATAGGCTTTTTCAATGTCTGCCACTGCTAAAATTGCCAGGACCGGTTTCTCCCGCAGAAAAAGCCGGTCCAACTGTTTTTGCATGCTCTTTCCAATAAGCCTTCAGCAAATTGTTTTCTCAGTCATTCAGCCCTGTTCGCCAGATTGAGACATGAGCTGCATAGGTGTGACGGCAGGAGATGACAGTGCCTGCTCGGGCGGGATGATGTTCAACGGCTTATCAAAGTCGTAATAGAGATCAGAGGTTTCAATTGCCACTGAAATCGCACCTAATTTGATGGACTGGTTGAGCTTCATCATCTGGCCTTTGCTTGTATCCAGCACTCCCACGATCTCCGGCGTCATGGTGAAGCTCATAACGCTCTCGTATTTGACAGGGAGGAAGGACGTCTTGGAGATCCAGATCGTCTTTTCAGTCTTTGCGGTCTCATTCAGCTCAGTTCTGTTGATGGATGGCAAACTCATGGGGTAGTTGGTTATCTTGGCTGCTATGGAAAATGCAGTATTATACAGGTTGATGCTGTCGCCTGCGCCTGGCACGATCTTCAATTTATAGGCATCCTCACCATTGACCGCCTCAGATCCGAGGGCCTCCAGATCAGATAAACTTGATGAATTTGCCAGTGTCTCTACCTGATTATTTCTGTCCGGTCCCCAGACCTCCTCTGCACTCCTTGGATCGACGAGATGGCTCCAGTTTCCATTTCCTTCATTCATGTACGTCGAATTGCCTATCAGATAAAAGTCTATATTTCCGGTGCTGGTGTTCGCAGGTATACCGGGCGTCTCGAACCTGGTGTCTGTCGTGCTGTTGACGTGGACCTTCAGGCCCGACAGGTTGACGAGAGAGAGGGAATTCGTCGATTCGGTCAATGTGCTCAATTTGCCTGATGTGACATTTTCCCCGGCGTTGAGCTTCCAGGTCGAGAGCATGGTGCTTTTGACGCTGTAGCTGGTAAGATTCTCGGCAGAAGTCTGCGACAGATTTTTCAGCTCGCTCACGCTTTTCACTGAATCAGCAGGGCCTTTCTCCGTGCAACCGGATATGGCCACGGCAATTAATGCAAGGACAAGCAATAGTCTCTTCATATTATAACCTCAATAGCATCAAATAATCATTGAAAAGGATTAAGCCATTTCTCCCGTTTTTTCCAGGATGGATATTGTGGCTTAAATCCTTTGCGACCGGCATCTATTCGCATGTAGCAAGATCAGCCAATAATTGAGGCAATGAACTGCAATACTCACCACAGTCGATCATTCTTTGGCTGGCTGGAATGGCTCGCCAGTTATCATCTCAAAGAGCTTGGTGTAGATCCTGCTCGTCTCCTTCACCACAGCGTCCGGCAGAGCTGGAATGGGTGGATCCTCACGACCGGCCTCTCGGGCCGAGTAGAGCTGATCCTTGTAGCCCGTCTGGCGATAGTACTGGCGCACATACTCCTTGGAAAGGTCAACGAACTCGCCTGACTCATAGCGGGACTTATCCCAGAAGCGGTCCTCATCAGCAGTTCCATAGACGTCGATCACCATGATCTGCCGGTTCTCGTCGAAGGCAAGCTCCTTCTTTCCGTCAACGTGAATCAGGCCTCGCGAGGCGACCCTTTTGCCTATGTCCTCATCGATCCTGAGCACGATCTCGCGAGCATCCTCATACTCCTTTGCCGAGAGCCCGGAGATCTTCAGTGCCTCCTCTTTTTTCAGCAGTCTGTCAGTTTTTTCGAGTTTGGTGGAGACCTCTATGAAGGGCTCGGGCAATGGCTCGCCGGATACAACAGCGTGCCCGGTGGGAAAGCCAAGCTCCATGGCAGAGACCCTGCCAGCTTTCACCCGGTCGTAGAGTGAGCCAGCCACATACCAGCGGCAAATCCATTCCAGAGGAATTAGATAGTTCCTGGACTGTGCAGTGATCTGAGACGGCTGGAGGATGTCCACCTTTTTGCAGAGCATGCCTGCTGGCGGCAGGTATTCCAGGAAATGAGTCTTGATGCCCATTTTTTCGGCTCTGCCAAACCAATACATGCCCTCACGGCTGAGGGTCTCACCTTTAAAGGGAATCTGGCTGGGAATGACCTTGTCGAAAACTGAAATGTTGTCTGTAAAGCGGAATTCCAGTTTATCTCCGAGGTCGTATGCCTCCTTGACCTTGCCCTTCATCAAAAGCTTACGCTGCATCAGAGCTGGTCTTGGCAGGGCAAGATGATAACTCTTTTGCCATCAGGTCCAAAGAAAAGGATGGCAAAGCTGCAATTCTCTGAAAAATGAAGGAAAAAGAGAGGCTTAATCGAAGTCCTCTCCGCCCATGCCGCCAGGCATTCCGCCGGGCATGCCGCCTGGGCCGCCTGCAGGTCCGCCGGACTTGGAGGCGATGACATCATCGATCCTGAGAATCATGACAGCAGCCTCGGCAGCGCTGTTGATGGCCTGGGTCTTGACCCTCAGGGGCTCGACCACTCCGAGCTTGAGCATATCAACTGGCTCGCCTGTGTCCATGTCCAGGCCTGCGCTCTTGACGCCCTTCTCGTGCTGGCTTCTCAGAGCTACGAGGGAATCGATCTGATCAAGGCCCGCGTTCTCTGCGAGTGTCTTGGGGATTACCTCCATGGAGTCTGCGAAGGCCTCGATGGCCAGCTGCTCGCGTCCGCCAACAGTTGCAGCGTATTCGCGCAGACGCAGCGCAAGCTCGACCTCTGGAGCGCCGCCGCCTGGCACAAGCTGCTTGTCCTCCACGACCACACCGACCACGCGGAGCGCATCTTCCATGGCACGGTTCAGCTCATCGACCACGTGCTCGGTGCCGCCCCGGAGAATGATTGAGACTGACTTGGGGTTTTCGCACTCTTCTACAAAGGTCATCTTCTCGTCGCCGATCTTTCTCTCCTCGACGAGGCCAGCCTTGCCCAGGTCATTGGCTGTCAGGTCGTGAATGCTGGTGACGACCCTTCCGCTTGTGGCGCGCGCGAGCTTCTCCATATCGCTCTTCTTGACGCGGCGAACTGTGTAGATTCCGTCCTTGGCGAGGAAGTGCTGGGCCAGGTCATCTATGCCCTTCTGGCAGAATACCACATTTGCTCCAGTGCCCTTGATGGTGTCCACCATGCCCTTGAGCATGGTCTCTTCCTGATCCAGGAATGCCTGAAGCTGATCCGGAGAGGTGATCTCGATCTTTGCGTCTACCTCGGTCTTCTCGATCTCGATTGCGGCATTGAGCAGGGCGATCTTGGCGCCTGTGACCTTCTTTGGCATATTGGGGTGCAGCCTGTCCTTGTCTATGACCATGCCGTGCACAAGCTCTGAGTCGGTGATTCCGCCGCCCACCTTCTTCTCTACGGTGATGTTGTCTGTGTCCACAGAGCCGTCCTCATCCACTACATCCTGAACAGCCTCTACAGCGAGGTTAGCCAGCTCATCTCTGGCGGTGCCAGAGCCCTTGCCAGTCATTGCTGTGACTGCGATCTTCTTGAGAAACTCGGCATCCTTGACAGAGACATCCACTGAGATGGTCTTCAGGATCTCCATGGATTTGTCAGCAGCAGCCCTGTAGCCTGCAGCGATAACCGTGGGATGAATCTCCTGGTCCAGGAGGCCTTCAGCCTGCTTGAGAAGCTCTCCAGCCAGCACAACTGCAGTGGTGGTGCCGTCTCCGACCTCGGCATCCTGGGTCTTGGCGATCTCCACCATCATCTTGGC
>DAONDW010000152.1:0-4536 GCA_035402785.1 Methanothrix sp.
TCTCGCTGACCCGCTGTCAGCGAAATCCGCCATCTGCAGTCCCACAAGCTGATCTCTGCAGTATCAAAAGCTGATCTATGCACAAGGCATGATTATCAATTCAGAGCAGGTGGCACATATTTTTTTAGCAGCAGTGAGAGAGAGACAACGGTCACTGAGCTAGCAGCCATGGCAAGGCCTGCCAGCTCCGGGCGAAAGGTTATGCCAAATGCAGGGTACAGAGCGCCAGCAGCCACTGGAACCAGAACGCAGTTGTAGGCAAATGCCCAGAATATGTTCAGCTTGATTCGAGAGATGACTTTTCTGGAGAGTTCGATGGCAGCTACCGCCTGAAGCAAATCATCTTTCATCAATACGATCTCGCCTGTCTCGATGGCCACATCTGTTCCGCTGCCAATGGCAATTCCCACATCTGCCTGAGCCAGAGCAGGAGCATCATTTATTCCATCTCCCACAAAGGCCACCCGGCTTCCACCATCCTGAATTCGTTTGATCTCTTCGGACTTGTCCTCAGGAAGAACCTCAGACAGGACCCGGGTTATGCCAAGCTGGCTGGCCACTGCGGCTGCGCTTTTAGCATTATCGCCAGTGATCATGACTACCTCGAGGTTCATCTTCTGCAGATCAGATATAGCCTCCTTTGCAGTTGGCTTGATCCTGTCAGATATGGCAAAAATTCCGCGGACCTGGCCATTCAGGGCAACAAGCATGGCCGTCTTTCCCAGCTCTTCGAAGCCATTTGCCTTCTCAAGCACTTCCGGGGCGATTGTGATGCCTAGCTCATTAAAGAGGCCCCGGTTTCCGGCGACGACGCTTTTATTCTCCACCTGTGCGAGCACGCCCTTTCCCGGAAGGGCCTCGAATTTTTCAGCTTCACTCAGGACAATTCCCATCTCTGCAGCTTTGCGGACCAGCGCTTCGGCCAGAGGATGCTCTGATGGCCTTTCAGCCGAAGCAGCCAGGCGCAGCAAGGCCTCCTCTGTGACATCGCTTCCAAAGACTGCCACATCTGCGACATCAGGCCTGCCTACAGTCAGAGTGCCTGTCTTGTCGAATGCCACAAGGTTCAGCTTCTCCGAGGCTTCCAGGGCCTCCCCGCTTTTGATGAGAATGCCAAGCTCCGCACCCCGGCCCAGGCCCACAGTGATGGCCGTCGGCGTAGCCAGGCCAAGAGCACACGGGCAGGCCACAACCAGCACTGATATCATGGCTGTCAGTGAAAAAAGGAGTGTACTATGGGCAACGAAATACCAGTAAATGAATGAGGCAAAAGCTATTGTTAAGATTGTGGGTATGAAGTAGGAGACTGCCCGGTCTGCAATCCTCTGAACAGCGGGCCGTGAGCCCTGTGCAGCCTCTACGAGAGAGATGATCTGGGCCAGAGCTGTGTCCTTGCCCACGCGGGTCGCAGAGAACTGAAATGAGCCGTTCTTGTTGAGGGTGCCGCCCACAACCAGACTATTGCTCTGCTTGAAGACCGGTATGCTCTCTCCGGTGATCATGGACTCGTCCACGTAGCTGTTTCCCAAAATCACAACGCCGTCAGCCGGGATCTTCTCTCCGGGCCTGACGAGGAGCACATCTCCCACAAGAACCTCGTCGATGGAGACCTCTCTCTCCAGGCCATCCTGGATTATGGTGGCCTTCCTCGGCACAAGTCCAACGAGCTTTCTGATCGATTCAGATGTGCGACTCTTTGCCCTGGTTTCCAGATAGCGGCCAAGGGTGAGAAAGGTGGCCAGCATGACTGCAGTCTCGTAGAACATGAAATCAGGAGTGAGGACTATTCCAAATGTTCCAAGAATGCTGGAGCCATAGGCCACTCCAATTCCCATGCCATACATGACATCCATGTCCAGATTCCTGTTGGAGAGAGCCCTCAAAGCCGCCCGGAAGATGGGAAGGCTCACGTACACGAAGACTGGCGCAGAAAGGATGAGCATGATCAGGCCCATTGCATTTGGAAAGGCCATGGCCAGGTTCATGGGGATCAGATGATGAACGGGAAGGTGCATGAGGGCCATGAGGACGATGCTTGCTGCAGAGCCGATGATGATGCGCTTCTTCTTCATGGCCAGGTCCTTTTCCTGTGCCACTCTCTCTTTGTCAGCAGATGCCTCCTCGCCTGAAAGACCCAGGAACTGATATCCGGCATCGGCCACGGCCTTCTTCATCTCTGCCATTCCCACAAGGCGCGGATTGTAGGTGACATAGGCCTTTTCAGAGGCCAGGTTAACCCGCACCTCAACCACACCGTGAAGCTTTCTCAAGGCTGATTCCAGAGAGGCGACGCACATGGCACAGGCCATGCCACCGACTCTGAAGACGACCTTCTCATCAATCACTTCATAGCCTGCTTTGCGGATGGCAGTTTCGAGATCTATGAGGCCAAGCTTCCCTGCGTCATACAAAACCACTGCTGTTTCGGCTCCCAGGTTGACCTGTGCTGATGATACCCCATCCAATTTTTTCAGGGCATTTTCCACAGCCATGCTGCAGGCGGCACAGGCCATGCCTGAGATCTTCAGTTCAACCTTCTGGTTTTTATCATCGTCCATGAATTTCTCATCTCATGATTCAAATCAAAAATCAATAATAACTTAACCAGCAGTTCAACTCACAAATCCGATTGCATTGTATCTCGGATTGCAATTCAAATTATAATTCCGCCCACAACTCAGCTCCTGACCGGGTTCATGACCCTGTTAAATGAACCTCTCAAACCTCTCCTTGCCGACCTTGCAGATGGGGCAGACCTCTGGAGGAGCTGCTCTTGCACAGAGGTAGCCGCAAACTGTGCACCGCCAGACAGGCAGAGATAGCCTGAAAGCCGTCTGGGCAATATCTCTGGCCAGTGAATCTTCTATCCCTTCTTTTGCACTGCCGGTCTTCTTCTGCTGCAGCTTTTCCCTCTCGTCGAGAGTCAGCCTTCGATCAGGAATTGAGGTCAGAGGCATCTTTCCAGAGAGGACCGCCTTTGAGACATAAAGAGCACAGTAGCATGCCCCGAATTCGGTCACATCTGCATCCCTGTAGTCGCATGGGCAGATGATGTCCAGGTCCTCGGACCTGTCGCCCGATGCCAGGCGGCATGGGCAGGCCCGATAGCCGTATCGCTTCTCATTGATGAGCAGCCCCCTGACCAGGCCGCTCACAAAGCTGGCATCGGAATTGAGGTTGTATCCGCTCTGCCGGGCCTCTTTATCGAGCCGCGAAGCCAGCTTTTCCACCTCTGTATCTGAAGGCTCAGCATAATCCATTTCCATCAGCCAAGCGCCTCCCTGATTTCCTTTTCCCTCAGGCCTATGATGGCCTTCTCGCCTATGACCAGGGTTGGAAAAGAGGTGCTGGAATTATATTTTTTAACCTCTTCAATGGCCTCAGATCTCTCAGATCCTTTCAAAAGATCTACATATATGAAGTCAAAGGCCACACCCATGGACGACAGGAGTTCCTTGGTTTTCTTACACCAGATGCAGGTGCTCAGGGCAAAGAGTCTGATTTTGCCCTTATCAGTTCCAGATACATGCTCGAAGTTCATGAAATCACCAGGTGAGATTAATGCTCGCTAATGCTCCATTATATATCGCTGTATGTCTATAAACGTTATCAACTATCGCCCTCTGAAGAGCTCGGCCTGCGACTGCGCAAAAAGTCGTGTCGCGTCTGGAGGACGAACCATGTCGCCCAGATTACTTTCGTTCTGCGACATAGCCATATATTGCTCCAGGTCTATTACTCTATTGCTTGGTTTGCAGCTAGCAGTTTAGAATATTTCGCCACATATATCCATGCAGCCGCCCTCATCTCATCGTCTTCTGGCATCCTCAATAGTCCAAGCTTTCTCGCCAGCATCCGCCCCATATCCTTTCCGAAGTAGATCTCCATGCCCTTCAAGCGCAGGAAAAGCCGGAAGCTTTCAACCTCAGGCCTGCCTGATGAAAATAGTTTTTCCAGATCCATCTGTGCCTGTGGATCTGCTTCAAGAAGCCTTGAGAACTCCTCAATTTTCGCTCTCAGTTTTGCGTCAGCAGGACATCCTGGAATCGCAGCGATCTCCTGTCTCTCTTCGCAGAGCAGCAGGTTCATTTTGGATAGATAGTAGGCAGCCGTACACACCTGCGGCTTGACCATGTGAATGATGCAGCCCGGCAGGTCTGCACTGTAGAATGGACAGGCTTCTCCAGCATTCTTTTTCAGCATCCTGGCCAGGCCCACAACCTCAGCCTGCAGCTCATGGGGCCTGGTGTACTCCCTCATGAACATCTTCTGAGACAGGCCGAGATGCCGGGCTATCCTCCTGCAGTCGTCAATTGAAACCGCAATGATATTTTCGTCCCGACAGCACCCTCCGCACCTCTCGCATTTCGCAAGCAGATGCAGTGCGGCATTTCCAAGGAAATAGGGCTCAAACTCAGGGGATATCATCTCATCCATCTCCTGTAAGACAGCTTCCCGATTCTTCAGACCGCCATCAGGCAGAAGCCTTCTCAATTCAATCATGGCATGAATGCCAATCTCGATATCCTCTTTTGG
>DAONDW010000153.1:0-4528 GCA_035402785.1 Methanothrix sp.
AGAGAACATAATCCCATGTCTCAATATCACTCACATCACAGGAATATGTCCATTCTCTGGCCTCTATGTAGCGTGCAACCTTGTTTCTGGCACTCTGCAGCGTTTTGCTCTCTTTCAGCAGCATATGCAGATCTGGAGCTGCACTCCAGCACTCATCCCATCTCTCTGTCATATTGAAATCGTCTTTGCCGGACATTTTACTTCTAGTTTTCCCAACAGCAATCCAATCAGTAAGAAAGATTCATAAATGGTGGGAGATATGGAATGCAGGAACAATAATAAGAAAATCGACTAAAAAAATTTTTAGAATAGATATATCTATCAGATCCTATTTCCTCCAGGTCTCTGGCAGGAACAACAAAATCACTGGAAGAATTTCCAGGCGGCCTATGTACATGCAAAAGATCCCCAGAACACGTCCAAGCTGAGAAATCGCTGTGAAGTCCAGAGCGACTACGCCAAAACCGGGGCCTACCACGCCAAGACATGTCGCAGCAGCCGAAATGGAGGACAGTGCATTGAATTGAGGATTGTCTGACTCGGTTATGGCGAAACCCAGGGTGGCGAACATGAATATCAAGAGATAGAGCTGCACGAAAAGCAGCACAGATTTGACAGTGTTCTCATTGACGATCTTGCTGCCCACCCTTATGGTCATGACAGCTTTTGGGTGAAGGCTATGGATCAGCTCGTTGTAAGTGTATTTCAGGACTATGAGCACCCGTCCAACTTTAATGCCGCCGCCAGTCGATCCTGTGCAGCCACCTATCAGCATCAATAGGATCAATGTGATCTTTGCAGCCAGTGCCCAGGCGTCATAATCAAAGTTGTTCACAAAGCCTGTAGTGGTAATGGTAGAGATTACCTGAAAGATGGATGAGCGCAGAGCCTTGAAAAATCCTCCTGGAATCCTGCCCCAGAGGAGCAGCATTATAATTGACACAGTCATAATCAAAATGTAAAATCGGAACTCTGAATCCTGAAATAGAAGCCTCAGGTTTCGTTTAATGATCATATGATAATATATAATAAAATTCGTTCCTCCGAGCAGCAGGAATATGCAAACGATGAACTCCACCAGCAGATTATTGTAAAAGGCAATGCTATAGGCCACAGGAGAAAAACCGCCTGTGGCAATGCTGGCAAATGAATTGCAGAGCGCATCATAAAACGGCAGTCCTGCTGCAGTCAACAGCAGAGCTTCAAGTCCGACGAGGCCCAGGTAGATCTTCCAGAATGTCTTTGCTGTATCCTTCACCCTTGGAGTAATGGCTTCTTTTGTGAGGCCCAGCCCTTCCACGGAATAGAGCTCTCTTCCGGCCACGCCAAGATTCGGCAATATGGCTATGAACAGCAGCACGATTCCAAGGCCACCTAAAAGCTGGGTAAAAGACCGCCAGAAGAGAAGCCCGTAATAGGTTCCCTTGACCGCAAGTATGTCTTCGAGGTCAAGGGTCAGGCCTGCCAGGTGCAGGTCGATGACTGGAGATGGCGCACAGTTCAATAGAAAGCAGGACGCTCGATTCGCGAGAGCATATGCAGTGCTATTTTGGACCAGATCGGTGTTCAGTATCCAGTAGCCCTGGGAATTGTACTGGCTTAGAATTGTCGCACCAGCAGTGGTAAAACCGGACATCGACTCAAAAATGGCATCTACTGGATTGCATCCCAGGAGCATATAGGGAAGTGCGCCAAGCACCGCAGCCAATAGCCAGCTCAGGGATACTATTGCAAAGGCTTCTCTGTGATTCATGCTGGTGCTTTCGCCTCTGTGGTTCATGGACAGACCAAAAACAATAGCAGTGAGCGAGGAGCTGCCAAATGCCATCACGCCGAGAGGCTCCCTGTAAATGGCAGAGACCATACCGGGTATGATCATGAGCAGGCCGAGCAATATGGCCAGCAGTCCCAGGGTCTTTTGCACTACCTTGAAATTCATCTTCAAGGAAGTATCGAATTAAGCATTAATAAGCCTTGCCAGTATCTGGCATCACTATTTGCGGTAACCGATGCTGATCCTTCCTGATGCACTGTCTTTTTCAAGGACGCTTGACTTGCCTGCCATTCCTGCCAACGTCCCGGGGGCCTGTGCTGCCGTGCTGCCGCTGTCTTGACTGCCCTGACCGCCCTGATTCTGCGAAGCCGCTTCTTGCGCATCCTGCAACATCGCTAAGAGCTGCTCTCTCTTTCCGCCAGTAGGAAATGATGCAGGCTCTTTCCACCAGTCAGAAGGATTGAACTCATCATTGGGGTCATCGCTGACCTTTGCATGCCCCTCGTCAACCAGAATTCGATTTACCGGCGGCCACATGGGAGTGTAATCCGAATCCATGAGATAGACCACGCAGATCAACTGGCTCCACTCATTTCGCGCCCTGGATGTGTTATCTTCTATGTCCAGGTAGACTGTCTTATTCTTGAGCAATGAGACTGCATAAGCCTGAGCGGCCTTGCCCTCCTCGGTCACAGTTGATGGGGCCTCTATATCTGCGAGTTTTATGCTATCGATGCTGTTCGTTCTCGCATCGCCAATCAGCATCTCTATGCCGAGACTGTCTCCACTGATAACGCTTACCACATGCCCCACAGCCTCGTCAGGAATTCCAGGTGCAACTGGCATTATGGCCAGGAGCATGAACATGAACAGGGCCAAAAATCGCATCACTATTAGCCTCCACCAGCTCCAATATATCGAATCTCAAGGCATCATCTTAATAATAATTCCGCTCGACAGAAGGACGATCATGCCAGGCAGCTCTTGCAGTTGCCTTTGAAAGAACAGCGAAGGCACTTCTGTTTGAGGTTGTGGCCTCTCTTCGGGCAGTCGTGCCCAAGCGACTTTCTCATCTCAGCCACAGTGGCCAGCAGTTCAGAGCGCAGGGCGTGGACATAGTCCACTCTGTGCTGTATTCCATCTGAATAGACGATTATCCCGAATGGCACTGGCCTCTTATAGTTCTCCTCAACCAGAAGGCAGTATGCTGCGAGCTGAAGGACATGACCGCGATAAGGATTGCGAGCGCGACCGCTTTTGATCTCCACTGGAATCAGGCTCCTGCCCTTTCCCTTGACGATGTAGTCCGGCTTTCCGCTGATCCCGAAATCCTGCGAATGAAGGACCTTCGCTGGCCGGTCCAGATCTGAATAAATCACCTTTCCCTCAGGAATGCCATATGCAAGACGCATTGAGCGGGCTGATGATGACTCTCTATGAGAGAGACGCAGGAAAATGAGCGCCAGAATGAGCAGGATTGCTGTCAGCAATAGCATCTCTAAAGATATGTCCATAAAATCCACCCGGCGATCAAAACGGCAGTCGCCAGTGAGAGATAACATAGCAGCCTCAAAATGCGGGCTGCTTTCTCCCGCCACTCAAGCAACGCCAGCCTGCCACCTGCCCTTTCGTGCTCATCCCTTCCTCTTTTCAGAAGATCTGAATGAGGTTTTACTCCTGAGCGTTTCAAGTGCCAGGAGATGGGACAGTAGACATATTGAGAGATCTCAGATGCTGTAATTGTCTTGCTGCCATTTTTGCGCTTTAGCATAATAAATTTATGCATGACCCAATGGTTGATAAATCTATTCTTGGGATATCTGGACTGCATAACCGGTTGTTCATCAGGGTTTCTCATCGGGGTTGCTCATCGGGGTTGCACATTTGGACATGAGGGCTCTGTTATTGAGACATCGGTACAGAGATATTAATAGAAGGCAGGGCAATTGGCGCTTGAATGCCTGAGAAAACCCTGGGTTTGAAGGTCAATAGAAACGATGGAGAGAAGGTGCGCAGGGCATTAGTGGAAATTGGCGCATTCGATAAAAGCCGCAGGATATGCTCGGACGCATCCTGGATCTATTTGCCTGTTGCAGGAATCGATGATCTGAGCTATGCAAAGCTTGCGAGCATCGCACATCATGAGATCGTTGAATTTGATTTTCCTGCAGAAAAAAGCATTCCCACTCTGGAGGACATCCTCGGCTATCGTCCCAGCTTCGAGGTTGTCGGCGACATTGCCCTCGTGGATGAGGGAGATGAAGAAAGAGTGGCCGGTGCCCTCATGTCAATCAACAGGAGCATAAAGGCAGTCATATGCCCGATCTCCGACGTTGAAGGAGAATATCGCACCCGCCGTTACAGGCATGTCGCAGGAGAGGCTCGCACTGTCACCATTCACAAAGAGCATGGCCTATCCTATCGAGTGGACCTGCAAGGAGCCTATTTCACACCCCGCCTGGGCACAGAGAGGCTGCGCATTGCAGACACAGTCAAAGCTGATGAGATAGTCCTTGATATGTTCGCAGGAGTGGGCCCATTCTCCCTGCTCCTGGCAAAAAGGGGGGCGCATGTCATTGCCATTGACAAGAATCCTGTTGCTGTGAGATATCTGAGGGAGAATGCAATCTTAAATAAAATCAAAAACATTGAAATTTATGAAGGCGATTCCATTGAGCTTGCCGGGCGCTACGAAAACAGGGCAGACCATGTGATCATGAACCTGCCCCACAGCGCCTCATCCTTTTTGATTCC
>DAONDW010000154.1:0-4499 GCA_035402785.1 Methanothrix sp.
CCAGCCCTTGGAAGTTTATGCATAGGATTCAGTCACATCGAGAGAGAAGTCGAACTTATGGCTGAATGCAGGTATTTTGAGATTCTCTTCAGCGATCTTTAGCCGGGACTTCAAACATCCAACAATAGCCTCACTGATATTGCTTATAGCCGCCTCAACGGTATCTCCTTCGGAGAGGCATCCTGGAAGATCTATGCACTCCGCAACGAATCTCCCGTCCTCGTCCTGCTCGATGGTAATATTAAATCTCATCAAACCCCGGTATTATTTTAGCATTTTCTTCTTATAAAATGTGCCCTGCCATCATCACTGAACTAACGCAATTGCGCCTTTTTTCGCTCGAAATCAGAATAGCAGGCCCTCGAGTCCTCTGTCCATCCAAGATTTTCATAGTTCTTCATGATGGCACTGTAAGCCTGTTCATTTGACTGAAAATCTCCGATGGAATCCCAGTGCAAAAATATCCATGGATAGCTCGCTGCCGTCAGGTTGAGGTTGCCGATCCTGCAGTTCTCCATGTGGGCATTCTTTTGAAACTCTGCGCCGAACAGGCAGGCATTTTTATCAAAGCAGCTCCTGCTGAAGTCCACGGGCCCCTCAAATGTCGTGTTCTCGAAAAGGGCGTCGTCCATGAACTGAGATCCGCTGAAGTCCACATATCCCAGGAATCTGGCTCCCTGAAAATACGTAGGTCCCATTAAGGCGGAATCATTGAGGTTGCAGTCCAGTGCAAACACCGAACCGCTGAAATCGGTGCTGTTCTGGAATGTGCATCTAGCAAACTCGGCTGTTTCGTCGAATCTGGATTTGTCGAATGACACCGACTGGTTGAACTGCGCATCGTTGAAGTACGCAATTTTTGCAAATTCTGCAGAATCAAATCCGATTGACTGGTTAAATATCGCAAACTCGAATCTGACGGGGGCTGCAAAGTCTGCTCCCATGAAATTGGCCTTCCTTTCGAATTGGGTGGCATTGAAGCTGGCAGCATCGCCAAAGACCGCTCCCAAAAAGCTCGTCGATCCATCGAACAGGACATCGTCGAACATGGCAATGGACTTGAATTGAGTTAAGTTGAAATCTGTATCATCATTATGCCAGGAGCCCCAGAAGCTGACAGGTCCTGAAAATATTGCTCCGCCCCATGAAGCCAGGCTGTAGAGTGCATTGAGCTCAAAGCTCGCGCTATCATCGAATTGAGTGCCTGCAAAGTTGGCAGGTCCCTTGAGCCTGACCTCTGAAAAGTCCGCCGGCTTCATGAAATGGGACTGAGAGAAATCAGCATCCTCTATGAAATCAGATCCCGCAAATGTTGCACGATCATTGAATGCGCAGCTCTTGAATGCCGTGCTATTCGCGAATACGGTATTCTGGAAGACCACCGGCTTTTTAAAGATCATGTTCTCAAAGTCAACTGTGCCCTGAATCCATGAATCATTTATTATTATGGAAGAATTGGCAGTGATTGGTGTATCCGACAGACCCACTTTCACCTCAAATGGGATTCTCAGAATCTGCTTTGCTGTCAGAGCCAGTCTCTCGGAACTCAGATTGCCCTTGACAACGATGTGATCGTAGCTCACAGTCTCCCCAAGCTTGATCTTTGCCAGGATCACATCTGCAGGAACAACCTTCAATGATTCGGCTGTTGCCGTTAGCGCCATTGCTTCCATCAATATGAGCAATGCAATTATGATAGCAATCGATTTCGTACTTCATCCCCTGTGCTTTTTTGAATATATGATGAGATGACTGCTGCAGACTGCTGTCTGCCAGGTTCACCACCCATTCAACCCATATACTGTATATCGCTCAACCTTTATATTTTTTGCCCGGACAGGCCGTGGCCGGCACCGAAAGACCTATTACCTTTGCCTCTTAAATAAAAGTATCAGGCGCTGCAAATCTTGGCGCAATAGCACGCGAGGGAGCGATTGGTTTTGGCAGCAGCAAAGAGCACCTTTCCCAGGTCCAGGTCAGGAATACCAGGATATGACGAACTGGTTGGCGGCGGTTTTCATAAGAGCACGGTAAACACAGTCACGGGATCATCAGGTACCGGCAAGACTGTCTTTGCCAGCCAGTTCATACAGTACGGCATAAAAACGGGCGAGAGGGGCATGATCATCACCCCTTCGGAGAGCGCAGAGTACCTCAAGCGAGAGATGATGTCCTCCTTCGGCTGGGACTTCTCAGCCATGCAGGCCGAAGGAAAGCTCAGCATCGTCGATGTCACAGACCCGGTGCTGCGCCTGCAAAAGAGCATCGATGTCGATCCTGTGGAGTTCCTGATCAACTTTCGGAAGATGGTTGAGAGAAAGCTGGCCGAGGTCAGGCCTGATCGTCTGTTCATCGATGACCTGACAGCCTTTTTCATGGCTGTGGAGGCCCCATTCAAGGTACGTTCCCTGACAGATGACCTCTTTGGCGTCATTCGATCCAGCGGCGTGACAGCGGTCGTCACCATCGGCACGGCCTTTGGCACAAACCAGTTTCTGGAATACGGCGCAGATTCGGCAACAATGCTCAGCAGGGAGCGCATTGGCAATAACCTCGTCCGGTCGATATTCATAATGAAAATGCGCGGCTCAAAGATCGCGAACAGCATTCGCGTCCTGGATATATCTGACGAGGGAATCTCAGTGTCTTCTCTCTCACCTTATCCCTGATGAAGACTGCAGAAGGTGCTGACAGATGATCGAGAGATGGATGGTCCTGGCAGGCGAGGAAGCAGGCCCTGAATCAAACAAGATGGGCGGCATCTGGAATGTGATAGATGCCGAAGCCGTCACCCTGGCCAGGCTGCAGGCACATAAAAAGCTAGAAAATAATATAAAAATCCTGGTAGCGGGCCCGCAATACCCTTCTTCGGGCTCTGACTGGAACACCGGCAAAAACCGCGTGACCGATCTGACGGGATTTGAAAAGCTCAGCAATTCTCCGCAGCTTGAGAAGGTTGTAGGTGCCCTGAATTCTGCGGGAATTGAGACGGTCACAGCTGCAAGATCTGTTGAGGGAATCGATATAGCCTACGTCCTCTTCAATACCAATTACTATCAGTCTCATACTGTGCGCTGGAAGGGCCAGGACATGACTCTTGGAAATGCCATCAAGACCGAGGCATTCGACCTTCTTGGCCTGGATTCCATGAACTTCGAGAGGGCCCACAATGGCTGGGAGTACAACCACTATCTGAGCCTTTCATATGCAGTATCTGAGCTTGCAAGAGAGCTGACAGAGCTGCCTGAGGAGATGGCACAAAAATATGAGGACCGGGCGGTCTCGGAGTTCGCGAAATCTGTTTTACCAAAGGTCAGGGTCTCGCTGCACTGTCACGAGTTTGGAGTCTTCTATGCGGCAGCCAGATTGAAGAAGCTCGGCGTCCCTGTGCGCTCCGCCTGCACCCTTCATGCCACAGTCCCGGGCCGCACTGCAGGCTACAAGTCGCTGGCAAAGGTTGCACAAAACGATTCGCGAATGGAGCCGGGCACGCCACTTGGCTTTGCTGCCCTTGAGAGCCTGGCCCGTTATGCCGATGCAGTGACGTTCGTTGGTGACTCCACAATGAAGGAAGCCATGCTATTTTATCGCATGAAGGGCATCGTCATTCGAAACGGAATCGATGTTGGCAGAAGGGAGATAGACTGGGACAAAAAGGAGCGCTGCAGGGCTAAAATTCAGCAGTTTCTCTCAGACAACCTCTACAAATACTGCGACGGCAAATGTGTGAAAAAGGAGAACATAATTCCAGTCTTCACAATCTCACGCATAGAAATCGAGAACAAAGGATATCACCAGCTTCTCGACGCGCTCATGCTCCAGGATCACCTGCTCAAGCACCGGCTTGCCGGCCAGCGTCATTCCGAGGAGACGCGCGTGGTCTGCTTCCTGATCGCCTCTCACGGCCCGAAAGACAAAAAGAAGCTTCCTGAGGGGTTTCCAATTCACCTCACACCTGAAGTTCTGGTTGGAGAGGAGATACGCCTTGAGAACATGATCAAGGAGAGAGGGCTTGATGAATCAGAGCTGATCTCAGGAAAAAGAATGGTTGCAGCCTTGCTCTATCCGCAGTGGTTGGGACCGGATGATGGGGGCCTTGGAATGCCGACAGATGAGATCATGGCGGGATGCGTCGCAGGAGTGTTTCCGTCCCAATATGAGCCCTTCCTTTTGACGGCTCTTGAGGCAGGCCGGGAGGGCACACCCAGCATCGTCAGCAGGGCTGCCGGATACAGCGATGCTTTGAAGAGGATAAAGCGCCGGGTGCCGGGCCTGGGCGGCGTTGTGATCGTGGACAACATCGAGGCCCATGCCCAGGAGACGGTGCTTGATTATGCTCTTGCTCTCGATTATTTCACATGGACATACCTCGATGACGAGGTCAAATACCGGCTGCTCTGTGAGGAGTCTTTCTCCTTGGCCAGGCAGTTCGGCTGGGAGGAGCCGGTTCTGGAGTATTACAAGAATCTTGTGGCATGATTGTGCTGATGATACGGCTG
>DAONDW010000155.1:0-2853 GCA_035402785.1 Methanothrix sp.
TTGCAGGCTGAAAAGCAGGCCAGGCGTTTTGGCCTGAATTACATGCTCCTGAAATGCCCGATGCTCTCAAAAGAAGAGTTCATAAAAAATCCTCCCAACCGCTGCTATATCTGCAAGAAGGCCTCCTTTGAGGCTCTTGGCCGCCTCGCCAAAGAGATGAGAATTTCCTGCATAGCAGATGGATTGAACCTATCGGACTACGATGATTACAGGCCAGGCATCAAAGCCTGCCGCGAGCTGGGAATATGGCATCCCTTTGTGGATGCAGGCATATCCAAGCAGGACATCCGGGAAATTGCCAGAAATCTGGGGCTGTCATTCTGGAACAAGCCATCCTCGGCCTGCCTCTCCTCTCGAATTCCCTATGGAGAATTGATTACAGTTGAAAACCTGAAAATGGTTGAGCAGGCAGAGGATTTCCTGAAAGACCTTGGCTTTCTTCAGCTCAGAGTCAGGGCTCATGGAAAGCTCGCCAGAATTGAGCTGTCTGAAGAGGATTTAAAGCGTGCATTGGACATAAAAGAGCAGATCGTTTCGAAGCTGAAGGCCATTGGTTTCATTTTTGTGACAGTGGATCTCCAGGGTTTTAAAAGCGGCAGCATGAATGACATGCTCTCAAAGTCGCATGTGGCAACAATGAAATAATCCTCAAGTCAATCCACAGCTCATGCGTGCTGCAATTGTCATCACCGATCCATCAGACTGGACTTCTAAAGCTCTGCTTTCCTCCTTCACAGGAATAGGCATCGATGCATCTTTTCTCAATTTCTCAGATCTCATAGCCTGCATCACTCCGGAAAGAGGCTCACGCTTTCGCTCGTCCAGCGTCGATTTGCAGGAGCTGGACGCCATTCTTGTTCGCGATCTTGGGCGAAGCGGAACAAACGATGTGGCCTTTCGCTTCGAGACCCTTTTAGCCCTTCAGGAACAGGATATTCCCATAATCAATCCTCCACAGGCCATAGCCCGCGCAGCCAACAAGTTCGCAACCTCTCTGGCGCTTCAAAAGGCAAAGGTGGCCACGCCAAAGACAGCAGTCACCACAAGCCTTGCAGAGGCCAGAGCAGTCCTGCGAGATTTCGGAAGGGCAGTCTCCAAACCCCTCTTCGGCTACAAGGGAAAGGGCATAGTCCTCCTGGAAGACGGCATCGAGGCAGATATCTCAAGGCTTGAAAAAATCCTGCAATCTGAAGGCCTGGTCTATCTGCAGGAGTTCATCCCACTTGAGTCGCCCAGAGACATCCGCGCCTTCGTTGTGGACGGACAGTTGCCTGGCGCAATCTACAGAAATGCTCCGCCAGGCCAGTGGATCAGCAACCTCGCTCGCGGCGGCAGGCCATCCGCCTGTCCAGTCTCTTCAGAGCTGCAGGACCTCGCAGTCCGGGCCGCAAAGGCAGTAGGTGCCGTCTATTGCGGAGTGGACCTGCTTGAGACCCGGTCAGGCTATGCTGTGATAGAGGTCAATGGCACGCCATCTGGAAAAGGCATCTTCGAGGCACTCAATATCGACGTGACCGAAGCCATTGCCAGGATTGTGCATCAAAATTGTTATCTATGTGGCCGTTAACCTGAGACTCATGTTTACGATACTCACCGGAGCACAGTTTGGTGATGAGGGAAAAGGCAAGGTAATCGATCTGCTGGCAGAGAACTACGATGTAGTGGTCCGTTTTCAGGGAGGAGACAATGCAGGGCACACAGTTGTCGTGGGCGGAAAGAAATACAAGCTGCATCTGGTTCCAAGCGGCGCAATATTTGGCAGGAGGCTGCTCATCGGCCCTGGCGTGGTCCTCAATCCGCGCGTTCTGTGGAATGAGATCCAGGCACTGGAATCCGAGGGCATAAAGCTCGATATCGGCATTGATGCAAAGACGACTATCATCATGCCCTATCACATTGAGCTGGACGGTCTGAGAGAAAAGGCCAGAACCGAGAAGATAGGCACAACAAACCGGGGCATAGGATTTGCCTATGTCGATAAGATCGCGAGAGAAGAGGTTCAGATGGGAGACCTCACCGACCCAGCCCTTCTCGAGGCCAAGCTCAATGAGATAGGCCCTGCCAAGGAAAAAGCCATTGCCGATATGGGCGGCGACCCAACTGTTGTGAGATATGCCCCGTTCATCGATGAGTATCTGGAAATTGGAAAGAGGCTCAAGGATCGCGTGACCGACGTCTCCAGGGAGATCAACATCGCAATCATTGAGGAAAAGAGCGTCCTCGCCGAGGGTGCTCAGGGAGCATTCCTGGATGTCATACACGGCACCCAGAAGTTCGTGACCTCCAGCTTCACCACAGCCGGATCAGCATGCGCCAATCTGGGCGTCGGCCCTGTCATGGTGGACAATGTCGTGGGCGTGATCAAGGCCTACATCACCCGCGTTGGCGAAGGCCCGATGCCAACCGAGCTGAAGGATGATCTGGGAGTGCAGATGAGAGAAAAAGGCGGCGAGTACGGCACAACCACAGGCCGCGCCAGACGCTGCGGCTGGTTTGATGCAGTGCTTGGCCTGAAATCCGTATATCTGAACGGCTACACTGAGCTTGCCCTCACAAAGCTTGATGTGCTCACAGGCATTGATCCCATCAAGATCTGCGTGGGCTATGACCTTGAAGGCGAGAACATCGGCTATCCGCCTGAGAGCACAGTGGAGCTGGCCAAATGCAGGCCCATTTACGAAGACATGCCAGGCTGGACCGAGGATCTGACCAATGTAAAGGAGTATGATGATCTGCCAGCCAACGCGAGAGCTTATGTCGAGAAGCTGGAGGACCTGCTCGGCGTGGACATCTCTGCAGTCTCAGTGGGGCCGGGAAGGGAGGAGACAATCTACCGGGATGAGCCCGAAGATT
>DAONDW010000155.1:2953-4482 GCA_035402785.1 Methanothrix sp.
GCTGACAGTAGCAAGTTAATGAAATGGGGGTTTAAATCATGAAAAAGCATTTATTGGTGGCTATGCTGATGCTTCTGCTCAGCTTTTCAGCATGCGCATTGGATACCATTCAGCAGACGACTGGCTATAATCTCGCTGGTCTGAATTTCAATCAGGCTGCGGGCTCTTCAGGCGCTGTCGCCAGCGTGAATATCAAAGACAATTCCTTTCAGCCCTCAGTCCTGAATGTGCAGACCAACACGAAAGTTCAGTGGCATAATCAGGATTCAGTGGTGCATACGGTCGTCAGCGATGTTCAGGGACTATTCGAATCAGGTGCGATTCTGCCAGGAGAGACATTTTCATTTACCTTCAACACACCCGGAAGCTATGGCTATCACTGCGGCATTCACCAGGGAATGCAGGGCGCAATCACAGTCACTGGAGCAGCTCAGTCAGGAAGTGTGTCGCGATCCTCTGCAACGGCAGATGCAGTTGCCAGCGGATCCTCTCAGGCGGGCTCGCAGGATATCGCCTCAGACTCCTGGACAGAGCAGCCCATGAGCCAGGATGACCTGGCAGCATCATCTGATTTGCAGGGATCATCCGATTTGCAGGGTTTGCAGGGCTTGCAGAATTTGCAGGCCGGTTCGACAACTGGCGCAGTCAGCAGCATTCAGGCACTCCAGATAAGCAATCCTGCTATCGCCTCAGGTGCTGTTCAGTCGCCATCTCAGGCATCAGGCACGGACCTTGACCTGGCTGCAGTTCAAAAGTTTTCTCAATACTACGTTTCTTCTTCTGAAGAACCAGCGGACCAGATAACAGCCCCATCCAGGATCAACTTAAACGATGTACAGCCCGAGACGCTTTATTTCGGCTCGGCTCAAAAAGCAGTCTCCTATGACCAGTATCAGACCTACGCCCTTGGCACAGGCACAAACTCCCTCTGGATCTCCGGAACATCTAGCTGGACTCAGTATGCTGTGGTTCCATTGGGCTCCCAGTTGAACATGATCGCAATTACGCCTTCAGGCGGTCACGGTCAGCTCTATGAGATCTATCCAGATGGAAGCCTGAGCAAAAACAGCTACACGTTTTATGCCTACAACCAGATAGGATTCTATGCTGATAAGGTTGGAGAGCATCAGTTGTTCTTCAATATAGCAGGGCAGCCGAGCAACGTGATCGTAATAGATGTGATGCCCTACCAGCAGACCTATCATCCCTCTTACAGCCTCGCAGCAATCACCATTCGTTCAACATGGCTGAGGGGATTTAACGTCTATGTGGATGGCAGCTATCAGGCCACCGAGGGAATGACCGGAGATGTTGCAGGCACAGTGACAATGAACGTGCCAGGAGATCAATATCACAACATAGCGATAGATGGAAGCGGAGCCACATTCTCAGATTATAAATATTTCAAGTCCGGCTACGCCTACAAGCTCAATATATGATTGCATTGTCCGCTGGATTTGCCGCGCCCAATTTTTTTTGACCAGCATCGACAAATCATCTGGATCTTTCTGAGCAGTCCATGGCTCTCA
>DAONDW010000156.1:0-4453 GCA_035402785.1 Methanothrix sp.
GAAAAGAGAATCTTGAATCTCAAGATATGCATGCGCTGCAACGCACGAAATCCCGTTAGAGCAACTCGCTGCCGCAAATGCGGCTATCATGGACTGAGAATGAAGTCCAAGGAAAATAAGACCGCATAGATGACATTTGAAAGGGGAAAGGTCGAGCTTCTGCTGGCAAAAGCAGCCGCTCGCGGGGCAGGACATCTCACTTTGATTGATCCCGATTCCCAGAGCCCGCAGGTAGCTGCTGCCATGGCAGATGCTGCTACCAGGGGCGGCACAGATGCCATAATGGTGGGTGGCTCTGTAGGCGCTTCAGGCGTTCTTCTTCATGAGACTGTGGCGCGGATCAGGGAGAAGACAGACCTGCCGGTGATCCTCTTTCCGGGAAGCGCTGCCGGGCTATGCGAGAATGCTGATGCAGTATTCTTCATGAGCCTGCTGAACTCCCGATCGCCATCATATCTTGTGGAAAACCAGTTCCTGGGTGCGCCCCTGGTGCTGCGCTACGGCCTTGAGCCCATTCCCATGGCCTACATCATCATCGAGCCTGGCGGCACAGTGGGCTTTGTGGGAGATGCCCGCCTGATTCCCAGAAAGAAACCGGAGATTGCTGCAGCATATGCCCTGGCGGCAAAATACATGGGCATGAGACTTGTCTATCTGGAGGCGGGCTCAGGCGCTGATTCGCCTGTTCCAGCCAGAATGGTCGCGCAGGTCAAAAGGCTGCTTGGAGATGTGCTTCTCATAGTGGGCGGCGGAATCAGGAGCGGCTCAGCCGCAGCAGAGCTGGCTGCAGCCGGAGCTGACCTGATTGTGACGGGCACGGCTGTGGAGAGAAGCGAGGACGTCACAGCCTTTGTCTCTGAGATAACGTCTGCCATTCGCAGGTAATGTTTCGTGCACCCTTCCCTTCGTTGCTTTTTGGATCAGCATGATCTGGACGGCTTTCTCTTCGTCGGCGACAGCATGAGCAATGCCGACATGTATTATCTCTCTCACTTTCTGGCTGGCGACAGATTTGCCCTGCTTCTTTCTTCCAGGAGCACATTGCTCGTCTCCTCAATGGAAAAGGGCCGGGCAGAAAAGGAGTCCTGCGCAGACGAGTGCCTCAGCACCTCATCATACAGGATCAGAGAGCTGTTTTCTCAGTTGGGCAATCCAGGGGATGCCTACTGTCATGTGCTGAAGGATTTCCTGAATGAGCACGGCATAAGACATCTTGGAGTTCCCTTTGAATTTCCTGCTGGAATCTATAGGAGTCTGATCAGGGATTTTTCAGTCGATATCCTCGACAGCCCGGCAGCAGCCTGGAGGGCCGTCAAGAGTCCCTTTGAGCAAAAGGCCATAGCCGTTACCCAAAGTGCCTGCGAGAGGGCCATGCGCCGGGCAGTTCAGCTCATAGCAAGCTCAGAGCCGCATGGCGAGATCCTCCACAGGCAGGGCAGGCCTCTGACATCCGAAATGGTGCGAGCAGAAATTGAGGTATCCCTTCTCGAAGACGGCTGTGAGGCTGCTGACACAATTGTCGCCGGAGGAAGACAGGCGGCGGACCCCCATGCGCGAGGGACAGGTGCACTTGCTGCCCATTCGCCAATAGTGATAGACATCTTTCCGCGCGACAAAACTAGCAGGTACTTTGCAGATATGACGCGCACAGTTCTCAGGGGCGAGGCGGCGCGCGAGGTCACAGAGATCTATGAGGCTGTGCGAACTGCCCAGGATGCAGGTCTCAGGGCCATCCGGGCAGGCGTCACCGGTGCGCAGGTGCATCTTCAGGTCTCCGAGGCATTCAATGACCTGGGGTTCACCGAAAGGGAGGGGCAGGGGTTTACTCACTCCACGGGGCACGGCGTGGGCCTGGATGTGCATGAAAAGCCATCGCTTGGCGATCTGGGCGAGGCTTTGCTTGAAAATCAGGTCGTAACAGTGGAGCCCGGTCTGTATTATCCGGACATTGGCGGGGTGCGGCTGGAGGATCTTGTGGTGGTCAGGGATTCAGGCCACGAGAACCTCACTCATTTCGAAAGACAGTTGGTGCTTTAGGCACTTTTAGGCTATTTTGGGTTTGATCTAAATGGATGCGGAAATATTGGAGAAATACAAAAAGGCCGGACGGATCCTGGCTGAGGTGCTGGCAGAGGCCAGACCGAAGGTGACAACTGGTGCCTCTCTTCTGGAGGTTGCCAATTTTGTGGAGGATGCCATCAGGGCTAAAGGGGCGTATCCTGCCTTTCCCTGCAATATATCTCTTGACAGAAATGCTGCTCATTATACGCCCTCGCCACAGGACCGAAGCGTCTTTGCTGAGAACATGGTAAAGCTGGATGTTGGCGTGCATGTGGACGGCTACATCGCAGACTCCGCTGTGACCATAGATTTGAGCGGACACGATAAGCTCAACGAGGCATCCAGAGCAGCTCTTGATGCCGCCCTGGAGATAATTCAGCCTGGAGTCAGCACTGCAGAGATAGGAAAGGTCATTGAAGAGACCATCGTTGGCTATGGATACAGGCCTGTCTATAACCTGACTGGCCACGGCCTGTCAAGATACCAGGCCCATGAAGAGCCTGCTGTGCCAAACCGGGCAATGGAAAAGGGCACGATATTGAAGGACGGTGATGTGATTGCCATCGAGCCCTTTGCTACAGATGGCTCAGGCCGGATCAGCGAGTCTCCAGTAAATGAGATCTATGGATTTTCTGCTCCAAGACCGGTGAGGCTGGCTGCTGCTCGAAACCTTCTAAAGGAAATCACAGAAAGCTACAGGACGCTTCCATTCGCGCGACGCTGGCTGAAGAGCGAGAGGGCGGAATACGCGCTCATGCAGCTTTTAAGGAGCGGAGCCGTTCACAGATATCCTGTGCTCTGGGAGGCAGAAGGCGCTCTGGTCTCCCAGGCAGAGCATACTGTGGTCGTTCTTGAGAAAGGGTGTGTGGTTACAACCAGATAGATACACAATATTTTTTTCTATTAGTCTTCACCGCTATCTTCAGAGCCGTCGTCATCTTTGTAGCTGTCGTCTCCAATCATTGCAGCCGATATGGCGTCAATTCCATCCATCAGCTCTGCAGTCATGCAATAGGGGATGTCTCCGATCTCCGGCAGATTCTCTCCGCCTATGACCCTGGCTCCAACCTGGCTTAACAGATCAAATGCCTGATCCAGGTCTTCTTTTTCCTCAGCGGCAATTGCACCTGCAACCAGCTCTTCGATGGGGCTTTCACGATCGAAGTCTCCGGTGATGTAGCGCTGGCTGGAGACGAATACTGCAGCCAACGAGGTCTTGAGAGACTCAAACATCAGATCTGCATCTTCGCCAAGCGATTCTTGCTCGCTAAATACGATGGCTCTGATTGCAGAGACCTCGCCTATGGCCTCCTCTGGCGTTATGATCTCCTTTTCACATCTGGCTATGACCTTGAGACAGGCTAAAACCACATCATCCATGATGTAGATGAATACGGCACCTGAGTTCTTGTTGTCATCCGCCTCAGAGAGCTTGAATTTGCTATCCTTGACCTTATTTATCCAGTTGAGCCAGCGCTTTTCTGTGTAGAATTCTTCCTTCATCTTGCTACTCATCTTTTCCTTTCTCCAGCCTTATCTATATGTGTCTGCCAGTGCCACCCGTTCTATAACCAGATCGGCTATCCTTTCCTCGCCCACAGCTTGCAGCTCCTCAGAGGAGATATGAAATGCCTGCATCACGGATGACGCATCGAACATGCATCCGAGTCTGTCGGGCTCAATGATCCTGGAGAGCTCTCGGTCATCGGGCCAGGTGCATTGCCTGTTGGGGTACAGGCCGTCAGGATCGACCAGGACCAGCGCAATTCTTTTGGTGCGGTCTGATATCCCCATGATAAAGGCTCTTTCTATCTGCCTTTCTCCGGAGGCATAACGCATGATCTCCAGTCCTCTGTCTTTGGCGATGTTTCTTTCCTCGGAAAAAGCAGCCAGTGCTTTTTCGGTGGCAAAGCTGATATGGCGCTCGCTGACAACGAGATTTGCGTCCAGCGCCTGGGCTATGCAGCCGTGCCTGGATTGCAGCTCTTTCATTGCGGATATCAGCAGTCCTCTATCCTGAATTGCCGGCTTTCCGAAAAGCAGGCGAATCTCATTCATCGGCTTTCGATCTGATGAGGAAGTTTAAAAGCTTGCGGTCTTGGATTTGATCAGGTCTTCGGCTCTCATGTCGCCATCAAAAAATAAATTGGATTGAATTTGGACACAAAGAGATATCCAGCGGTCAAACAATTCGAAATCAGCTAAAATCTAATAAAGGGCAGGTTCACTGCCCATAAATTCGAATATTGTGCAATTCAAACCAGGCCGGCGCGCTGCAGCCTGAGAAGGTCGGCTGTATTCAGCTTCTCGCCCTGTCTGAAGTGGGTCAGGATCTCTTCAGCCTCGCGCTTGGCAACCTCTTTGGCGCGATCTTCCTTGATATCCCGGTTCT
>DAONDW010000157.1:0-4402 GCA_035402785.1 Methanothrix sp.
TGATATTCTCACCAACATTCATCTCCTCCTCAGGATGATCCTGTCACCAGCCTGAGCCTTCCGAAAAAGCTCAAGACCCTCAGTGATCTTGCCGATGTGATTTACTGCTGAGTAAGGTTGGGTCTTGCCAAAGAAGATGCAAAAAGCAGGCCCTGGGGACCAGTAGCATATGTCGCCAGCGACTGCTGAAGGCGAGGCGTTTTCGTTTTTCATCTGCAGGGAGACATCGAAGTAAACCTCCTCGCCCCAGAGGTTGGCTATGCCATCAATCGGAAGCATTTCAAATATGGCCTCTCTGATCTTTGGATTTCTCTCATCCAGTTTTGCCAGTGCTTTTCCTTTTCCCACAATCTCGATCTCAATCATCCTAATGCTCATCACCGCTGCTTCATCACAATCCATCACTTTCGCCCTGCACGGCAAATCTACTCATATCTGCCGGTCCACACAATGATTTAGACCGCCCGGAACAACTCTTTTGACTACTCCCAATCGGGCGGATCCATCCCCTAGAAGTGCTGAAACAGTCTGTCCTGTATCACTGCACTGCATCGCAGCATGGTATCGCTGCTTGCTACCGCTGCACTGAATTGCTGCACAGGATCTTTTCATCACTTCGCCATGTCGTATCATGCTGTTATCTGCTATCTTCTCATCATCCGGATGTGCAGCCGATCTGAATAGTTGACGCATAGCTGCATCGCCAGATCCCATGCCTCCACTGCGCCCTGCAGATCCCTGTCAGTGCCAAAGGCCATGAGCCATACCCTTTCTTTATCAAGCCTTTTGACCATGGGCTTCAGCAGATCCGATGTCCAGCACCAGGGGGCCTTTCCCAAAACGAATTTGAGATGAACATTTGTTTTACCAGCCCAAAAATCGAGATGAAAATCAGATCCCCTCTTCGGACTTATCACTGCATAGCTGATCATTTTTAAGGTCTCATCAGGAATGGGATTGGTGCCATTGCTCTCGATGTGAATCTCCTTGCCGAGTTCGTGAAAAGCGGCTATCAATTTCGAGAGTTCAGCCATCTGCAGGGTGGGCTCTCCTCCGGTGATGATAACCCGATCGCATCGCACACCCTTCAGCACCTCATCTGTTGAAGACTGCCAGGCTGTTTTCATGTCTGTGTCACAGCCCTGGCATTTGAGATTGCATCCGGCCAGACGCACGAAGGTTGCCGGTTTTCCCATAGCTGGCCCCTCGCCCTGTATGGAGTCAAATATCTCTATCAGGCGCATTGCTGTGCTCTATTCACCTCTTGCCAGATAAATGCTATTTGCCATTACTTTCGCCCCGCATGGGCATTGCTTATAATCAATTGGTCCTTTGATCATTGCAATGGTCACATTGGAGAAGATGGCCCACCTGGCAGAGGAATGCAAATTCGAGTCCATTGGACCTTCAGATGCAACTGTGGATGAAGAGAAGCTGTACACTCTGGGAAAGGGCACCAGGCATGATGTCTGCGCCTCAACCTTTTCACCACGCGAAAAACCGCTTCCCGGAATCTGCCATGCATTCACTCAGGACGGCAGGTGCGTGAGTCTCTTCAAGACCCTCTTCACAAACCATTGCACCCATCAGTGCAGCTACTGCACAAATGCAACAAACTGCAAATCCCGTTCTCAGATATTCGCCTATGATCCAGAGGAACTGGCTAAAATCACCCTTTCGCTTCACAGGGGCAATTACATCGAAGGCCTCTTTCTCAGCTCCGGAGCTGGAAGAGATGAGGATCAAACTATGGAAAAGATCGTTGAGACCGCCAGGCTTCTGCGTCAAAAGCATTCATTTTCGGGATACATCCACCTGAAGATATTGCCCGGAGCATCCGAATTCCACATCCAGGAAGCCATGATGCTTGCAGACCGCGTCAGCATCAATCTGGAGGCGGCATCTGCGCAGCATCTCAGCGAGATCTGCGCCACCAAGAGCTATGAAAATGATATCCTGCAGAGGCAGAGGTATATCAACCGCTTTAAGAATGAATCGCGATTTGAAGGATCTGAGAGGGGCCGCACATCAGGAATTCTGCCGGCAGGCCAGACCACACAACTGGTTGTTGGAGCTGCAGGAGAGAGCGACGAAGAAATATTCAAGCGAGTGCTTTGCGAATATCAGGAAATCGGGGTGAAAAGGGCCTACTACAGCGCCTTTTCTCCATTGCGAGGCACGCCATTTGAAGGCAGGTCTGCTCAACCACTCTGGAGAGAGCACCGCCTTTACCAGATGGACTGGCTCTATCGGGTTTACCATTTTCTGCCAGGGGAGATCCATCAGGCATTTGACGACTCTGGATTTCTCTCTGATGCCGATCCGAAGATTGCAATCGCCAGACTGTCTATGGATCAGCCCCTCGACCCCAATGTGGCATCATACCAGCAGCTCCTGCGGGTGCCGGGCATTGGCCCCAGGAGCGCCCAGAGGATCCTGGCCTTTCGAAAAATCCAGCCGCTGGTCGCAAAGAGGCAGCTTGCTGGAATGGGCGTGAGAATAAAGAGGGCAGCTCCATTCCTGAAAATCAATGGCTGGAGAGACACAACTCTGGAGATGTGGCAGGCTTGAAGGTTCCTGAAAATTTTTCATTCTATCTGTCTATGAACAGGGAATGTAGCGAGCGGCTGATGCACCGGGCTCAACAGATAGGGTCCGCGGAGCTGGATGTCTCATTGAAGCGCGAGGACATTCGCATGAGAAAAATGGTCCATGAGGTCATGGGAGAGGTGCATCGTATGAAGGCCTTTGTGAGGCTTTCATCGCTTAAAAGCCGTGTTCTCTTCGGATTTCTCAAACCCCGCCATGACATTGGAGAGCACATATGTGACCACTTCGCCAGGAGAAACGCAGGCATGATCGTGGTGCTAGGAAACGGAAACGAGAGCTGGATATCGCTATTTCAAAATGGCATATTCTGGCGAGACCGGGGAAGTGGGCTGAACGAGAGCCTGGATAGGCTGAGATCGGCTTTGCAGGACGACAGCCACAGCAACTGCTGCAGCGACAGCAATGGCTTCGGCAGCAAGGAGTACACCGATGCGAGAATATATGAGACTGACGATGATGATAAGAGCAGTCAGAACGCCATCATGCATGAGATCAATGCTGAGTGCCTCTGGCAGACATACTACGACAGCCAGTACTGTATTGAGAGAAAGAATAAGACAATATTTCGCAGCAGGATGCCCAGAAGAGATCAGGAGGCCGCAGGGCTGCGACTTGTGCAGAACAAGAAAAACGCAACTCTTGATGAATTTTTGAAATAATGAATGGGCAATTCCATTGCGCAATGATTTTAAAATATTTTAATATAGTTTAACTAAATAAAATGATGCTTAATAATATGAATAACCACAATGGATGGTTTTAAGGGCAACGGATATCAAAATGATCCAATTGCATAGCCGTCGCGCGATAGCCCTGGTCCGGGCAAATATGATGAAAGCTGACAGCCACCCATCTCGATGAATGATGTGGTGCTGTTCTGAGAAAAGTATGAATAAGTCATAAATCATATGATAAATGAACGTATCATAGATAAATTTCATATGTTCAATTGCGTCAGTCATCAAAATGGATCGACTCAATTCATTTTATATTCCGATACCAAAGGTACATTACAAAAGGATTTTGCTTTTTAAAAAATGCACAACAATGAACATTATTATTAGTTTATATTTTAAGGGTAACAATTTAATATTAAGAACGACTGACCAGATATCCTGGAGGGAAATAAAACAATGCAAGATGTGAAGAAGCAAACCATTGATACTCTGATCATCAAGGACACAACAGCCAACCCGGCGCCTCTCGGCCTGCTGGGCTTTGGATTGACAACTGTGCTGCTGAATCTCCACAACGCAGGATATTACGAGCTAAACTCAATGATCCTGGCCATGGGAATCTTCTATGGTGGCCTCGCCCAGATCATCGCAGGAATAATGGAATGGAAGAAGAACAATACATTCGGAACCACTGCATTCACATCCTACGGCCTCTTCTGGCTTTCACTCGTGGGCCTGTTATTCTTGCCAAAGCTTGGCCTCGCAGAAGCCACTTCGAAGCCAGCCTTTGCTGCGTACTTCTTTATGTGGGGACTCTTCACCTTCTTCATGTTCATAGGCACGCTGCGCGTCAACCGGGCCCTGCAATTCGTCTTCCTCTCCCTGACTATCCTGTTCTTCCTGCTTGCAGCTCGCGACTATTTGGGCAGTGCTTCAATAGGAACCCTGGCAGGCTATGAGGGAATCATCTGCGGGCTGTCTGCTGTTTACGCCGCGCTCGCACAGGTTTTAAACGAGGTTTACAAGAAGGTTGTAGCACCGCTCGGCCCTGTGTAAGGACTTTATAATACAATGGAGATCGGCAAATCGATCTCCTTAACATCTATTTTCATCCC
>DAONDW010000158.1:0-4400 GCA_035402785.1 Methanothrix sp.
GCAAATAGGGTCAGAAAGGCTCCACCTGAACCGCTCCACTGAAGGACCATTTTTTCAACTGGCACATCAAGCGTTACCTCTTTGCCCCGCAGGTCAGTGACGGTTATCGTCTCCTTCTGGCTAACACAGGGATTCACAGAAGCTGCTAGCATAACACAAAACAAAGCTAGAAGCAACATATATTTCGCCATATTTCATCACTCAAATTCTGTTCGATATCTTTCAACTATTTCTGTGTAATTATTTTCTAAACGTATTACTCCGACGCTTGCGGCGTGGGTGTGCTGCAGCTGTTTCACTTTATTATATGTCCTATTCGATATGGATCTCCATTACTACTATGTTTTTAAGTAATATAACTATTTAAGACTTATTCTGGCATAAGGATTATATAAGTTAAGATAATTACTAACAATTATGTTATCATTACATCGAGGCGATGTCTTTTGAGCATAAAACGGATATTATATGCCCTGGCGTTGATGGCAATTGTTCATGCAACCGTTGCAGGAGCTGCTGATGACAAGCCCAATGGCACTATAACCCTCATCGACCTGGCAGGCAGAACTGTCAGCGTACATGTTCCTGTGGAAAGAGTTGTTCTGACATTCTACTTCGAAGAGTATGTGCCTGTAGAGGGTGGAGACGATCCTTTTAAGAGAATCGTGGGTTGGAATCGAGGCTATTGGGAAGGACGACGCCAATGGACATGGGATACATACAAATCAGCTTTCCCAGAAATAGATGATATTCCTGATGTAGGCTACATCAACAAGGGCACATTCAACCCTGAGAAGGTGATTTCCCTTCATCCCGATGTGGTGATAATGTATCCCGCCGATGTTGAGCTCGCCAAAGACGATATCTCAAAGCTCGATAAGGCAGGCATCCCTATTGTGGTTGTGGATTATCATTCTGAGACCCTGGAAGCCTACAACCAGAGCACAATGATTTTAGGAAAGCTCCTTGGCAGGGAAGAACGGGCCCAGGAGATCATGGATTTCTATCGAGAGCAGGTAGAAAAAGTCACCACAAGGATTGAAAAAATAAATGGCCCGGAGCCGAAGGTGTATGTTGAATGCGGAAATAAGGGCCCCTCGGAATATAGCTCCACATATCCTGCGGGCTACATGTGGGGCGCTCTCATTGATAAATGCCGCGGAATAAATGTAGCTGAAGGAGCAATTGCAGTCGGCAAGGAATCTGCCATAAGTCCTGAGTATCTGCTGAAGCAGAATCCAGATGTGATCATCATCACCGGCTCCTACTGGCCCGCGGTCAACGACTCCATGCGTCTTGGATATGGTGCACAGTTAAATGACTCCAGAGAGCGGCTGGAGGCGTTCACAAAAAGGCCAGGATGGAATGATATCAATGCAGTCAAGAACGGCAGAGTCTATGCAATTGACCACGGTCTATCAAGGAGCCTTCACAGCTTCGTTGCCCTGCAGGCAATGGCCAAGTGCCTGTATCCTGAGGAGTTCAAAGACCTGGACCCGGCAGAGAACTACAGGGAGTTCCACGAAAGGTTCCTGCCTGTGGAGTATAGCGGACTATGGACGATTGCACTTTAGGCCATGCCGCGATGAAGATGAGCACAGAATACAGAGGCGCCTATGATAGGATCACCAGGAAGAAGCTGACCTGCCTGATTGCCGTCGTCGGGGCCTTGCTCCTCACCTTTTTTGTAGATGTCATGACAGGCCCGGCATGGCTGTCCATGAGTGAGGTGATCCAGGGCATATTCTGGCCTGATTCAAGCGATCCCATGGTGAGTGTAATCGTTTGGGTTATCAGGCTGCCTGTTGCCCTCATGGCCATTGCAGTGGGAGCCGCCCTGGGTGTAGCCGGGGCTGAGATGCAGACCATCCTTGGCAATCCTCTGGCCAGCCCATATACTCTGGGTATATCGGGCGCTGCGGGATTTGGTGCAGCTTTAGCAATGGTCCTTGGGGTAGGAGTGGTCCCATATGCTGAGGAGTTTCTGGTGCCTTTGAATGCCTTCATATTCTCTCTGGTCTCCTGCATGACAATCTATATGCTGGCCAGGGAGCGAAAGAACCAGACCGAGACCATAATTCTGGTGGGAATTGCTCTTTTATTTCTGTTCAATGCTCTCGTTGCTCTGCTGCAGTATCTGGCCTCTGAAAATCAGCTACAAGCAGTCGTTTTCTGGCTGTTCGGCAGCCTGATGAAGGCCACATGGCCGAAACTGGCGGTAGTCACAGCCGTACTGATCCTGTTGGTACCCATGTTTGCATCAGACGCCTGGAAGCTCACTGCGCTGCGGCTTGGAGACAGCAAAGCCCAGAGCCTGGGGATAAATGTGAGGAAGCTCAGACTGAAGGTATTTCTGAGCATATCCCTGATAACAGCCACTGCTGTCTGCTTTGTGGGAACCATAGGCTTTGTGGGCCTGGTGGCCCCACATATCTCCAGGATACTGGTGGGAGAAGATCAGAGGTTCTTCCTGCCGCTCTCGGCCCTGTGCGGGGCGCTTCTGCTGTCGGCTGCATCCGTTGGCAGCAAGATGATCATTCCGGGAAGCATATTTCCCATAGGAATAATCACATCATTCATCGGTGTGCCCTTCTTCCTGTCCCTCATTTTGACCCAAAAGGAGGGTCACTGGTAATGTTGGAAGTTCGCAATCTTTCCTTTAGCTACGGCCAGAAGACCGTGCTTCAGGATATCAACCTCGACTGCAAGCCCATGCTGACGGCGATCATCGGCCCAAATGCCACTGGCAAGTCCACGCTTCTTAAATGCATTGCAGGATTGCTCAAGCATCAGGGAAATGTCATTTTGAATGGCGAGATGATTGAGAATTCAGGCTCAGCCAGAAAGGTGAGCTATCTTCCCCAGGAGAATGGCTCGCCAATTGCCCTTACTGTTCTTGAGGCCGTGCTTCTTGGAAGACATCAGTATCTCTCCTGGAGAGTTGGTCAGGAGGATTTAGACCTGGCCTTTGGCATTTTAGAGAATCTGGGGATCGAGGAGATTGCCACGAGGCCCCTCAATCAGTTGAGCGGGGGTCAGCAGCAGATGGTCTCCATTGCCCAGTCGCTGGCAAGGGAACCTCAGGTTCTTCTGATGGACGAGCCCACCAGCAGTCTTGACCTCTACAGGCAACTTGAGATATTCAATTTGATAAAAGAGGTGACACGGGAGAGGAACATCATCACCCTGGTTGCCCTGCATGATCTCAACCTGGCTGCAAGATATGCTGATCGCCTGGTGGTCATGAATAAGGGCACAATCTATGATGCAGGCGAGCCGGACGTCATCCTGACCAAGGATATGATAAAAGCTGTGTACGGTGTTTTAGCAGAGGTTTACGTGGATGGAGATGGATTGCCGATAGTAGTTCCAAAGGTCCCAAGGAGCACAGCAGATCGAAAACGAATGCATAACGCTGCGGTGCTGGACGACTCGAAGAGAATTTCGTCAGATCGGTTGACCCTTGTCTCCACACATATTTCACAGTCCACCGACACTGAGCTGTTGGAAACAAAATCCCATTTGCGAGCTCAGAAATCTATTATATTAAAGTAAGTGGCTGAAATGGACATTTTATGTAAAAATATACGAGGTAAGATCATATGAGTTCTGTGATAGAATGGGAAAGAATGTGGCAATCCAGGACAGGCAAGACCAGTCAAATCAGCAGCACTGAGTACTGGAGCAAAAGGGCAGAAGACTACAACGATTACATCCGCACCAGCAACTTCGACCACGGCTACAAGATCAAAGAGCTTCTTATGTCGGAAGGGCTGCTTGCGGCTGAAATGGACGTTCTTGATATCGCTGCCGGGCCGGGATCCATAACCATACCCTTTGCCGAGGTGACCAGAAAAGTGACTGCTGTAGAGCCTGCTGTTGAAATGTGCAAGCACCTTGAGATCAATGCCGAGGAACATGGATTGAAAAACATAGAGGTAGTCAACAAACGATGGCAGGATGTGGATGATTCTCAGGTTCAGGGAATATATGATCTGTGCATCTGCTCCCAGGCTCTGTGGCAGTTTCCTGACATTGTCAGGCAGATTGAACGAATAGATCGAGCTTCAAGGGGCTATTGCTGCATTGCCATTGGTGCAGGAAAGGATTCCGAATCCGATCAAATGTCCCGGATGCTTGGCATAGACACATGGAGTTCAGATCTCTTTCTCTGTTTTTTCAACATCCTTTGCCAGCAGAATATCCTGGCAAACGTCCGAATGATTGATGCAGTCATGAAGCGATCTGTAAAATCTGCCATCTCAATGTGGGAGCTCAACCTGAGCAAATATCAAGAGCCAACTGCTGAGCAGAGAGATTTGATCCGCGGGCATGTCATGAGCAATAGCAAGGAAGGATTCTACGAGAAGGTCAGCAAATTGGCTGTCGTCTGGTGGCCT
>DAONDW010000159.1:0-4399 GCA_035402785.1 Methanothrix sp.
TCTGCTCTGGCCAGGACTCCTACCTCGATCTTCACTGGCCGGAGCTGATCCGCCCTTCGGCCATCCAGGCGCAGTCCATCTTTAAAAAACGATATATCAGTCTCATCCATAACGATCAACTTCTGGCCCTCTTCTCCGCCTTCAAGAAGCTCACGATCCTGTCTGTGAGACCATTGGTATGAGCCTCTTTTTCGATCAGAGTTATGGTCCTTAGAGCCAGATCCGTATCCTCTGCACTCCCGTGGATCCAGATCCTTCCGTTCTGGCCGACGAAGATGTTGCAGTTCACCTCTTTTTTCAGCATGCTGATCATGGAGCCGCCCTTGCCGATGAGCCTCGGAACTCTGGTATGGTTGATCTCGATGACCTGGCCGGCCTTTATCTGGCCGAGCTTTCTGTCATTCAGAGTAAGCTCCACTTTCATGGTGGGATCCACATCCTTCACCCGGGTCATAATAGAGCTGCCAATGCGCAGATATTTGGACATGTCATCTGATTCAATCCTCTTTGGGAACTCTGAGATGTGCAGCAGCCCGTCGTAAGGAGAGTTTATGTCCACGATCCAATTGGAGAAGGTTATATCCTTCACCACACCAATAACGTTATCCCCAACTCCGGGCACATATTTTCCCGACAGGGGTATGACACTTATCTTATCCCTAAAGTTTGCAAGACCATATAGCAAGGAGTAAACGCGACTATCTTTTACATACGTCCCCTCGCCTGACCTCTTGGCTTCCTCAGAGAGAAGATCACCTGGTACTACCACCTTGCGATCCATTCGTTTTTTGCTCCCACATTCAATGCTTAAGAAGCTTCGTTTCAGCTTCGCCTTTGGTCAGCCTGTTGATAAGAGCGTAGAAATCCGTTTGCATGCCCGCAGGTATCTGTACCACGCCAATCCAGGAGCCATTGTTCTGCCATGCCTCACGATTGAGCTTTCCAAAAGCTGCGACTTCGCCATAAGCCTTGGGAGCATATGCTGGCGGAATTTTAACAGCCACCTCCACCTCTTCGAACCTTATGGGGATGAGCGGACGGATGGCCTTCATGGCGATCTTGACCAGCTCATCTGTGGATTTCGTGGGATCGATATTGACGCGAGCCTCAGTCATGGCCTGCTCGATTCTGGCCGGCGGATGAGGAGTCTTCGTCTGTGGATTGATGGCATTTCTGGCAATGACCTCGATGACCTGCCTGCGTTTGTTCTCAATGAACTGCTTTCTCTGTTCAGCAGTCAGGCTGATCTCGCCCTTCTTGATTATGGCCTCGGCAATGGCAAAGACCTCGGTGGTGCCGAAGGCCTTTTGCAGGTCCTCTTCCGGGCTCCTGTCGCCGCGAGAGGCATTTTCAAATATGTCCTCCACGGCCAGGATCTCTTCTAGGTTGACGCTATCTCCCCTTTTCAGAGCAAGGGCTCCGTCAGGGTCCACCAGAACCTCAAAAGTGGTTCCATGAGTCTTGAGCCTGGCAGGAACTGCGTCATCCAGTCTAACCATTCCTATGCCTCTCCTTTATCACCCAACTCATTTTTGCTGGCAGCGACGGCCTGCTTCATCCGCTCCACATATTCAGCCACTTCCGCCTCAGACAGCTTGTAGAATTTTCGGTCTGCCAGTTTGATGATTCCAATCTCGGTTGTGGCTGCTTCTACCTTGCCTTCAGCCGCCTTATAGAGTGCCTCAAGGCCGAGAAGCACAGCCTCATCCATGGACAGGTTATCGCTGTACTTTTCCTCGAAGACCTCCATCACCGCCGACCTTCCGGCTCCTATGCCTGTCGCCTTGTATTCCAGAAGTGCTCCGGACGGGTCGGTCTCAAAGAGACGGGTTTTATCCTCCTCGGCTCCGATGATCAGGAGAGCTGTGCCGAAGGGCCGCACTCCGCCGTACTGAGTGTATTGCTGCTTGAAATCGCAGATCTTTTTGGCCAGGGCCTCCACGCCTATGGGCTCATCATAGACCAGCCGATTGATCTGGCTCTCCACCCGGGCCCTGTCGATCAGGACTCTGGCATCGGCCACAAGGCCAGATGTGGCTGCGCCGATGTGCGTATCTATCTGAAATATCTTCTCAATGGATTTGGGCTCCATGAGCCTGCTTGTGATCCTCTTATCAACCAGTACTGCTACTCCGTCTTTGGCCTTGATGCCAACTGCCGTGGTTCCCCTGCGCACGGCCTCACGAGCATATTCAACTTGAAATAACCTGCCATCAGGGCTGAATACGGTAATCGCCCTATCATAACCCATCTGCGGTGCCATCTGCATCCTCGTGTCCTCCACTTAAATCAAAAGAGGTCAGCCCCAGGTACCTGGCATCTGACCCTGTGCTCCGATTGCGGTCGTCCGGGCAGAGATCGACTTTTACACCATGGGTGCGGATAATACACCCGGAAACTCCTTTCAGCTCGATTCTTCTTCCGTCGCTTTCAGGACTTAATTTACTCAGTCTTGGTAAATACTTTTCTGTAGCGGATTTGATCGTGCCTGAGACGCCTTTTGAATGTATGGCGGCACAGGCCCCGCGAATGGCATGGACAGCCGCAAGTGCTGCCCTGGCCTCTGTGGCATGCTCATGAGAGAAACGGATCAGACCGAACCTGCCATCGAACGATATGAGCTTGAGGGGGTTTTCCGCTGCGCCCTCATCGCCGAAAAGCGAGAATTGAGATGAGGCGATCTCGTTCATGAGATCTCTGGGTTGAACTGGCCCGGATGCCTCTTCAGTCTCCAGCTCGAAGACCATGTATCTCCTTCTGCCTCGCAGGACCGGAAATCTGCTCCTCATAACAATTCCACTCCGGGAGCCACCCATTTTCTGCGATTCAGGTCTAAAAGCGCAGCCTGCCAGCTTATGGCATCTTTGGCCTCAGATGGCAGAAAGCCAGCCACCTCTGCGAGGGCTATGAGATCGCGGGGTGAGCGCAGGTCCAGGTGAGATCTGGCACAGACTGTGATTGCCGGTCGAATCTCGAATTTTCTCAAAAGCTGGAGGTTGAGGCGCAAAGCCTGCAAAAAGCGAGCGCGCTTTTCGCCACGCATTTGAATCATCGGGCTGAGGTCAAAGCCAATGGTGATCTGATTGAGCTTCGCTGCCCTTGCGGTTGCGATCGTCAGAAGGCGTCGAATCTCGTTAGGGTACAGGAGCAGATCGACGTTTGGATCCTCGCTGGCTATGCGGGCCGTTTCTTCAGAATTTGCCCGAACCAAAAGGAACGGATATCTGGCTCGCAGGGCGTCGATGCGGCTTTTCAGTGCTCTGGCATTGCTGGCAGTCACCTCTGCGCCTATTGTCACATCTATGCCTTTGATGCTCTCGCAGGCCGCTGGCATGAAGATGTTTCCGGGATCGCAGTTGCAGATGATTATGCCATGATAGCCGAGATTTCTGGCTGTCAATGCCATGCGGCTGGCGGAGGATGACCCCTCAGGAAAGGCTCTGACGAGCTCGTAAAAGATCATAAAAGTTCGCTGATGATTTCCAGGGCCGCCTCTCGTCTGGCTGGAAAGGTCTTGACCAGAGCTGTTACGTCTATTGCATCCCTGGATTCAGTGAGGCGCAACAGGCCCCTGTATGCCGCCTGCTTGTCCAGACGCATATGAAAGTGGCTCTCTCCCTCCAGGCGATCTGGCATTTCCTGGCGCAGCCTCTCCAGATCTCCTGCGGGCAACTGCTCTCGAAGAATTTCAAAGAAGGCGGCAGACTCCTTTTTTCTGAGTGCCGCCTCCAGTATCGCGATCTCGTTTCCGTAGTGGCCCATTGCCGTGGTCTTGGCTATCCGATCCATTGGCACGAAGACGGAAAGCGCCTCGCGCACGCGGCCTTCGTCCTCGGTTGCAGCCACAAATGCCCGGAAAGAGATTCGGTCAATCACTTTACTTTCCTTTGCCGTCGTGGGCTCTGATGCCGGGTCTGGTCTTCTCTGTGCCGAAGCCCTTGTGCCTCATTCCCCTGCCCTTGCGCCCGGCAGAGGTCTTGCCACGCACAGCTCTGCCGCGATGGACATCGTTGCAGACCCATTTCAGGTTCTTATCGTTCATGATTGAGGGAGCACACGGGTCCACCAAAATGACCTCGTAGAATTTCTGCCTTCCATCCTCTGCCACCCAATAGGAATTGAGGACTTCCATATTGCGGAACCTTCTGCCTGCCCGCTCCTCGGCAATCCTCTGAATGGACTTGCCCATGGTGATGGTATTGACTCCCATCTTGCTGGTCTTTCTATTTCGCTCGTATCGGGACTTCTTTCTGCCGCCCCTTCTTACCTTGACGCGGGCAACGATTATGCCCTGCTTGGCCTTGTAGCCGAGAGCTCGCGCCCTGTCCAGACGGGTGGGCCTGTCGATCCTCTGCACGGTGCTCTCCTGACGCCAGGCCTTGAGCCTGCCCTGTCGCAG
>DAONDW010000160.1:0-2904 GCA_035402785.1 Methanothrix sp.
TCGGCCTGGCTGCTGCTGCGGGGCTGACCCGTGGACTGGCAATGCTTTAATGCCTGAGCGGCACCCATTAAATACAGATGATTGCCTTTGAGTATCTGGAGCACACTGCAGATGTCATGTTCCGGGCCTATGGAAGAGACCCTGAGGAAATGCTTTCCAATGCAGCTTCCGCCCTCTTTAAAACCATGGTCGATCCGGCTACAATAAATGAAAAGGAGACCTGGTCCGTTGAGCTGCAGGCCCCGGACATCGAGGATCTGGCCTATCAATGGCTCTCAGAGATCATCTTTCTCTTCGAGACCGAGTCTGCAGTGTTCTCAGGGTTTTCAGTGCACCTGGAACAGGAGCAGGACAAAAACGAGCCTGGCGGGAAAATGAGCTTGCATGGACTGATCAGAGGCGAGAGGATCGATCTTGACAGGCACTCATTTGAAAACGAGGTCAAGGCCATCACCCGCCACAAGTTCGGCATCAAGAAAAATGATCTCTGGTGCATTCAGGTTATTCTGGACGTGTGAAAATGGACGATATCAGCAAGAATCTCATCAAAATCGATGATAACACTTACGAGGTGCCCACCGGCTACAGGCCCGGCATGCGCGTGCCTGGAAGAATCTTCGTCTCAGCAGCCCTGAGGGAGATGGTAGAGCCAGGCACAATCGATCAGGTTGCCAATGTCGCAACCCTTCCTGGCATTGTCAAATACTCCATGGCCATGCCAGATGCGCACCTGGGCTATGGCTTTCCAATAGGCGGAGTGGCGGCCTTTCGCGAGGAGGGCGGCATCATCAGCCCTGGCGGTGTCGGCTTTGACATAAACTGCGGAGTGCGGCTGCTGCGTTCAGACCTCATGGCCGATGCCGTCCAGCCGAGGATCAACACCCTTCTCGATGCCCTATTTCAGGCAGTGCCCTCTGGGCTTGGAGCCACCGGACGGCTGCACGCAACAGACGCCCAGCTCACCGAGGCATTTGTCACAGGCGCCAAATGGGCGGTGGAAGAGGGCTATGGCTTCGAGGCAGACCTCACCCATTGCGAGGAGAACGGCCACATGGCAGGAGCTGATCCTGCTCAGGTGAGCACAAAGGCCAGAAAGAGGGGCAGGCCCCAACTTGGGACGCTTGGAAGCGGCAACCATTTCCTGGAGATTCAGAGGGTTGCTGAGATCTATGATGAGGTCAAAGCCAGGCAGTTTGGCCTGTTTGCTGGCCAGATCACAGTCATGATTCACTGCGGCAGCCGTGGAGCCGGACATCAGATCTGCACAGATCATCTGGAGGTTCTATCCAGGGCTGTAAAAAAATACAATATCGACATTCCAGATAAACAACTGGCCTGTGCTCCACTGGGCTCGCCCGAGGCAGATCATTACTTCGGCGGCATGGTCTGTGCAGCAAACTACGCCTGGGCCAACAGGCACATCATAGCCCACTGGACGCGCGAGGTCTTCGAGAAATACTTCCCTGATAGCAAGCTCGATCTGATCTATGACGTGGCCCACAATGTGGCCAAGATAGAAGAGCACATGGTGGACGGACGGCGGGAACGCCTTTATGTGCACCGCAAGGGCGCAACCCGTGCCTTTGGGCCCAGCAGGGAGGAGGTGCCTCTAGCCTATCGTTCCGTGGGCCAGCCTGTGATCATACCGGGCAGCATGGGCACTGCATCTTACGTCCTGTGCGGCTGCGATCTCTCCTCAGAGCTGACATTCGGCTCAGCCTGCCACGGAGCAGGAAGGGTCATGAGCAGAAGCCAGGCACTCAGGCAATTCACAGGAAAGGATGTCAAAGCTGCACTCAAATGCTCAGGAATCGTGGTCAAGGCCACGAGCCCCAGCATGCTGGCAGAGGAGGCTCCAGAGGTTTACAAGCCATCTGGCGAAGTGGTGGATGTGGTGCACAATTTGGGGATCGCCACAAAGGTTGCACGCCTCATGCCACTGGGAGTCTCTAAGGGATAGGATCTCCGAAAGGGAAAAGGATTTCTTGAGGGAAAGCCTATATTTTTCGGGGTGATTGAGATTTCGACAGTGGGCCTGGACGGAGATTTCCTCTACGGGCTGAACATGAATGGAGCAAGCGAATATCTCCTGGCAATTCAGTTGATAGTCGCCCTCTTCGTGCTCATGTTCTTCGCCTGGATGCTCTATCCCAGGATCCGAACGATCGGATAGAAAAAATTCAATGAAGCTGAAAGTGGTTTTGGTCGAGCCTCTATATGACGGCAATGTGGGCTCAGTAGCTAGGGCCATGAAGAACTTCGGCTTTCATGAGCTTGTCATGGTCAATCCCTGCAAGATAGGTGACTTTGGCCTGGCCATGGCCTCGCATGCAAGAGATGTCCTGCAGATGTCCAGATGCTTTTCCAGCCTCTCTGACGCCATTCAGGGATGCGACCTTGTTATTGGCACCACAGGAAAGAGGCTTGAAGCTGCCCAGCACCACCTGCGCCTTCACCTGCGCGCGCCCTGTCTGAGCCCTGCCTTGATGGCCAAAAAGCTGCAGGGAAAGGATGCAACTGTGGCGCTGCTCTTGGGCAGGGAGGACTGCGGGCTGAATTCTGAGGAGCTGGCGATCTGCGATATGCTCGTCTCCATCCCAACCAATAGCGAATATCCTGTTATGAACCTATCTCACTCTGCTGCGATTCTCTTCTATGAGCTTTCAAAATCAAATGAGCGAGAATACGATAACGTGGAGATGGCCCGCGGAAACAGCCTCCGTCTCCTCCAGGAAAAGACAGGAGCGCTTCTGGCCGAGATCAGCTATCCCGCTCACAAGGTTGAGTTCACCATCCTCATGCTGCGCCGAATACTTGGTCGCGCTGAACTGACTGAAAGAGAGGCACGCACGCTGCTTGGCCTCATCAAGAATATCCGCTGGAGAATCGGAACAGGAGGACTGC
>DAONDW010000160.1:3004-4395 GCA_035402785.1 Methanothrix sp.
GGAAAAAACGATTTATCGACTGCAGCAGCCGCGCGCTGATCCCTCCAGCGTCTTGGCAGTCTTCATGGCCGCCATTGCCTCCTTTCCCCTTCCAAGGCACTGCATGACAAGAGCTTTGTTATACCAGGCTCCGGAAAAATAAGGATCAACAGCAATCGCAGCATCGAAGTAACCAAGCGCTTCGGGATATCTTTTTTGCTGTGCGAGCACCATGCCCTTGTTGCTAAGTGCCTGTTTGTGCTGAGGCGAGAGCTTGAGTGCCTCATCAAAGCACTTGAGGGCCTCGTCAAACCGTTCCAGGCTGGCGAGGACGAGCCCCTGGTTGTTCCAGGCATCGAACAGGCCCTGATCAAGGCTCAAAGCGTGCCTGTATGCCGCAATTGCCTCATCCATCTGTCCGCAATTGCATAGCTCATTTCCCTTTTCCAGCCAGTAGTCAGCGGATTGCATCTCATCTGCAGACGGCATCATGAGAACGGACAGCGCATATTTCAGAGAAAGCATGAACGCAATCGACGCTCTTCATGGCAAAAAGACTTTGGGAAGGGCTCGGAGCCTGGATCTTGAGGACCACGCAGAAAAATAGAGCCCACATTGCTGGATTCACATTACCATCAATTCTGCCTCCTGGCTCTCTTGAAGGCATCCTCCACAGCGTCGCGGATGATGTAGCCTCCTTTGTGCAGGACTGTGTCTCCAAGCTCCGTATCCCTCTCCATGGACCCTGTACAGGGATAGGCATGATGCGCTTCAGAGATCCGCTCGCGGATATCAGGCTGATCTGGCTCGAGTCCGAGCAGACGCTTGGCCACGAACCATGTTGAGCCGCATGGTGCAGTCCGCACAACATTGGCTGCTAAAATGTAGTCCTTGCCCTCCCGGCTCTTTTGAACAGTCACATCGATTACAGGGTCGCCAATTCCAGCTTCTGTGAGAAAGGCATAGATATTGGGCTTGGCAGGATCCGGGCGCAGAGCACAGAAAGGCTTGGCAAAGGCGGCCTCCATGCCAAGCTCAGCAGCCTTTTCCTCAAGCTGCTTTCTCTGTCCGAGGGGAAGCTCGCGAGGAGATTCGGACCCACCCACTATGCCCTTGACTCCAGCTTCTTTGAGCCTGGGAAGCATGCCGAAGAGGATGTCTGGATGGACATTGATGACCAGTGCGATATCCGATTCGGGAATGTTCTGTGGCAGGAAGGGCTCCACATCGTCTATGAAGTCTCCTAATGATGCTGGATCAGGCATCTCAACAATCGCAACTATGTTTCCTGCATATCCAGGCCGGACATTTCTGCACTGGGTGCAGCCCTCGCCACATGATATGCAAAAGCCGGAGGAATTGATGAGATTGCCAACGACCCGTGCCCCAAATTCTCCATTGTAGAATACTAC
>DAONDW010000161.1:0-2215 GCA_035402785.1 Methanothrix sp.
GCCAACCGACCTGCCCCTGAAAAAGGCAAAACTCCCTCATGTCTCCAACTCCCTGCGGGCACAATCGCGTGAACTTAACCCCTGATAATGGACAATCAGTTGAGCAATGGTATTTAAAACAACCTCAATTTTAATCGAATCGGAGGCCTGTAGCCGAGGCCTTCTCTCAACCCTCAGGCTGCTGCTGGCTGATGCAATGAACTGTCCCAAGCCCGTGCACCATCTCCCGGCAGTTGATGCCCACGACCTGCCGCTCAGGGAAGGCCTCCTGAATGATCGCTAATGCCCTCTGATCATTTTTGTGTCCGAAGACTGGCACCATGACAACCTCATTTCCTATGTAGAAATTGGCGTAGCTCGCGGGAAGCCTCCTCTCATCGCCAACCTTTCCTGGCATTGGAAGCTTGATGACCTTCAGCGGCTGGCCGTCCTGATCCGTCTCGCCGCAGAGCATCTCATAGTTCTCCTTGAGTGGAAGATAATTCTCGTCTGACGTGTCTTCCTCATAAGCACAGAGAATTGTTTTTGGATTGACGAAGCGAGCTATGTCGTCCACATGCCCATCTGTGTCATCTCCGGCTATGCCCTCTTTGAGCCAGATGACCTTTTTCGCCCCCAAAAATTCCCGGAGATAGACCTCGATCTCCTCTTTTCGCAATGATGGGTTTCTGTTCCTGTTGAGAAGACACTGCTCAGTCGTCAGAACTGTTCCACAGCCATTGACATCAATCGATCCGCCCTCAAGAACTATGGCAGGCTTGAAAAACCTCATCTTGAGATCCTCATTTATCAGATCTCCGATCCTGGCATCATCCATCAGCTCCGCATATTTCTCTCCCCAGGCATTGAATATCCAGTTCACAGCTGCGACTCTGCCCTCTGCTGCAGGCTTATCACGGTTGACAAGAAATGTAGGCCCATAGTCTCTGAACCAGACATCTGCGTAGCTGATGAGATGGAATTTGATCCTCTTCAAATCGACATTTTCCTTTTTGAGCCTGACTATGACCTCATCCTGCATCATCCAGTCCTTGACCAGCAAATTGACGATCTCGCTTTCATGGATGGCCCTGATGATTGCGACATAAGCATTTTCCACAGGCTCTATCTCAGGAAAGCTGTCCAGGTCGTATGGCCAGGAGAGCCAGATGGCCTCATGCCTCTCCCATTCGGCTGGCATGTGATAGCCGAGCGCGAGCGGCGTATGGTTATGATGCATTTCAATCCTCTCGCCACCCTTGCCCGCCATTGCTCCCGACGCTCCAGATTCCGCAATCAGAGATCTCGCAGGCTTTTCAGATTCCTCATCTCTCACCATCTCAATTATGGGCCAGTAGACGTCCGGCCTGCGGTTTCTGAAAAAGCCCCAGCCTTCCCGCACAGACCTGTTCCGGTCCAGATTCAGCTCAGCCACCAAAACCTCCTCGTCCTGATTGCTCGCTCTAGCCAGGATTTTGCCAAAGGAGTCGCAGACAAATGAGCTTCCCCAAAAGAGCAGGTCATCCTCGCGGCCCACGCGGTTGACTGCTGCCACGCATACGCTATTTGCTATGGCATGTCCCCTCTGCACAGTCTGCCAGGCATCATGCCAGTCCCCTTCCTCCGGCTGCTCCTCGCCCCTGATCCAGCCGATGGCTGTAGGATAGAAGATGATCTCAGCTCCAGCAAGAGCTGCAACCCTTGCAGCCTCCGGAAACCACTGGTCAAAGCAGATCAGTCCGGCGATCCTGGCGTAGCGGGTTTCATAAACGAAAATCTCGTCTCCGGGAGCAAAGTAGCTCTTCTCGTAAAAGAGAGGGTCATGGGGAATATGCACCTTGCGATAGACTGGAAGAATGCTCCCGTCGGCATCTATCACAGCCAGAGAGTTGTAGAATTCCGACTCATCTTTTTCGAAGACCGGAACTATGATCACAATGGAAAGTTCCTGCGCAAGATCGCTGAAGGCCCTGGTGGATGGTCCAGGAATGCTCTCCGCCAGGCTCCTGGCATCCTTTCTGTCCCATTGCGGAAAATAGCGCGTCCGGAAAAGCTCCGGCAGGCAGACAATCTGAGCGCCCTTTTTTGCGGCATCTCTCGTCATTTCCATAGCTCTCTTCAGGTTCAAGTCGAGATCCTCGGTGACCGAGGTCTGTACCAATCCCACAGTGACTCTTCTCTCTGACATGCTCATTTCCTCAATGTCATCTGCCATTTATCATCTGCCATTTATCAT
>DAONDW010000161.1:2315-4359 GCA_035402785.1 Methanothrix sp.
CAGCCCGAACAGCTCCACAGTCTCTTTTCCGTCTTTGAGGACGTGCGGCCTGTAGCCCGCATTTTGAAGCGTCTTGAAAACATCGATACCGCACGCTTCCATAGATGGGCGCATTATCTCCTTGTTCTTGCACTTCATGCTGTCCAGAGAAAACACCGGCTGCTCCTTTTTATGCATCTCCTCGATGACACATATCTCGCAGAGATTGCATGGCATGGCGCTCATGCCAAAAGCCTTGTAGCAGCCAGCCAAAAACGCAGCTCTCTCCAGATCTGCAATGGTCTTCTGCATCTTGACAGCCGAATTGGAGATCGCACGGCGAGCCTGCTTTGTCGCGAGCCTGGGGTCTGGCTTGACCTCAAAGCGAGCAAGCATTGCGTTCCTGTATTCCGACAGCACCTTTCTTGTCTCCTGTGGCGTTGGGCTGAAGGGCGGACAGCCCAGGCGCGTGCCGTAATTGTCGCAGCCATAGCGGCATTTGAGCCTCACCCAATCGGATACTACTACCATCTCAGTTGGTATGAGACGCAGATCATCATGAACTGATTTCATTTCGGAGAGGAGGCTTTCCGGGTCTTTAATCATTACAATCGACTTCCCAGTATATTTTGGTGTCCTGAAAATATATATTTTGGCGTCAACACGGGCCAGGGCAGATGGCAAAAAAAGTTGATGATGAAGATATGTCCGGATCAGGCAGCAATCTTTTCACCCTGAACGATGCTTCCGTTCTCAGATATCGTCCAGACTGTGTATGATCCGCTCACATCTCCATGCTCATCAAAGGTTATTTCTCCGGATGTGCCCTGGTAATTGATGTCCTTGCCTTCCCTTATCAGGTTCAGGGCCTCTGTGAGATTTGAGACCTCAGTTCCTGGTGGATTGGCAACAGACCTTATATTTTCGGCAATGGCCCTTCCGGTTGCGCTCTTGCCCTGCTCGATGGCCAGCGCCACCACAGCAAGAGCATCGTAGCTGTTGGTGCAGTAGATTCCAGGCTCTTTGCCGTATTCAGCCTTGTATTCTTCCCTGAATGCGTCATATGCCTTTCCGCCAGCGTTCTCGTCCGGAGCCAGGCCCTGCAATCCTGCCACTATGTATCTGCCGGATGAATCCTTTCCTGCCAGCTCTGCGAGGTTATCTGCCTTCAGGCCCTCTGATAGCAGCCAGGGCGTGCCAGTCAGGGCTCCCTTCTCATAGGCAGTCCTCAATATGAGGCTTCCAGTTTCCGGGTATGAAACCATCATTATGAACTGCGGCTTGCTGGCTGCAAGCTTCTGTACCTCGGAATCAAAGACAGTCTGGGATGGATCATATCTGATCTTCTCCAGAACCTTTCCGCCATCAGCTTCAAAGGCCTTGACAAAGACCTCCTCGAAGCCCACTCCGTAGGGATTGTTGATGACCACGGTTGAGACATTCTTGTAGCCGCGCTCCTTGGCCAGCTTTGCCATAGCCGATCCCTGAAGCGTATCAGATGGCGCAGTTCTGAAGTAGAGGTCGCCGTCATTGTAAGTGGTGAACTCAGTGCCTGTGTTTGATGAGGATATCTGCAGCACACCGTTCTTGGTGGTGATATCAATGATCGACATGCTCTGCCCGCTTCCGGTATCACCAACAATCGCAGGAACTTTGTCCACTTTGACCAGCTTGTTGGCTGCATCGACAGCAGCAACGTTGTTGGTCTGGTCGTCCTCCACCAGCAGCTCGAGCTTCTTTCCGAGCAGTCCGCCATTATCATTTATCTGCTTGGCTGCGAGCTTCATGGCATCGCTCATGGGTCCTCCATATGATCCCAGATCGCCGGTTAGCGATTGCAATACGCCTATCTTGATGGAGCCCTCCATTGCGTTTCCCTCAGTCGCAGTTCCTGTAGCCGTTGCATTGCCTTTATCTTCTGCCTTCTCAGTGCATCCTGACAAAAAAACGGCAAGAATTAAGGCTATTATTACGAAAGATGATTTCAGGTTCATGACATCAATCCATTCATCAATCCATTCTGTGAGCTTCACAGATTGAATAAATAAGTATCGCATAATACCCT
>DAONDW010000162.1:0-4266 GCA_035402785.1 Methanothrix sp.
GAAACTTGAAGATATCAATCATCCTCATCTCTCACCTGGAGATTGGCAACAAAAGCATACTGCGTAGTGGTGGGAAGCTTTCTTCTCAGCTCCTTGACCTCCGGAACATAGATTATGATTTGCTTGGCTTGCGACCTTTCTTTGCCCAAGAGCTTGCCGATCAGCTCCACCTCCGGCTCGCCCTGTATCCGGGCGGCGCCATTGCCATAGTCAGGAGACATCTCAATTAGCATGGGCAGTCGCAGGCGGCTCCAGAGAAAACCGGGTATGCTTTTTGAGATCAGATCAAGCTCGGCTTTATCCATAAGGAATAAAGTATCATCCTTCGCCTTTATGCCGGGCTTTTCCATGGTTAGAAGCTGCGCCAAGTTGATTCTCTGTGCGGGCAGGTTCTTGTTCATGGTCTGAATGGTCTTGACCAACGAATCCTTATTCATCTTATCATCAATGCCTATTTTTTCCAACCTTTCTTTCCGCCGCCGGTTCCATGTGCCCCTTTCTTTCCCGCATCCGATACGCCTTTCTTTGTATCTGTCCCCCCGGATGTCACGGTCTTTCCTGCATCGGTCTCCAATTTCTTCCCGTTAGCCTTTGTTCTCTTTTCTTTTTTATTCTGCATTTTAAATTCTCCTTTAAATTTATTCTGCAGTCCTCTAATTAGATATCTTTAAATAAAAAGCTTTTGGCATTCTAATTTACAGGCGTCATAATCTATATATACATAATATCCTGAAGAATGGGAATTGATGCCCAAAACCACATTGACCCTATCCGAACCGATGGCCAGGACTCTAAAGGTTTACACTGTAAAAACAAAGAGCAGCCTGCGTGCTCAAAGCGAGGTTGTAGAGGAAGCGTTAAGAGAGTTCTTTGAGAGGCGCAATGTGAAGATCGAAGACTAAGATGGCGACACCACCCTGCCAGCCTGCGTCGAGATCGTGCTAACGCCTATTCGTCGGCAGTGTCTTATACCTACAGAGACGAATGTGGCAGAGGTTAAAATGGTAAAATGCGAGTGGGACAGGCCTGAGGGAGTAGTTGAGAGCTGGCATGGCAAAGCGATCGTTTCTCAAACGGATCTGCGTGCCATGATGCAAGTTTAGGGAAAATCCGGGTCCATTCCCATAAACGAGCCCATCCCGGCAGAGTCTCGCAAGGGCAAAAGAAGTCTACAGCGGATTGCTCCAGTTTTACAGTTGGAGTTGGCTCGCAATAGCCCTCCTGCTCGTGCAAGCTATCGAGACCTTTAGGCTTTCAACTCTCGGAGTTTGCGCTTGCATTTCATTTGTCTATCTCTGGCTTCGCTCACAATTTCGCTTCCTTCTTTTTCAGCCTTGCCTTTTTAGTCATCGCTTTTTTGCTTTTGCCTTGGGCTCGGTTTTTGTCAGCCATATCATCATCTGCTCCTGACCAGGATTTCAATGTCTCTGGCCTTCCGAGTAGGCCGGTTAATGCCAATTGATGCTTTTTTTACCATATCTCCTCCTAAAACTAAAATATCTATTTTCTCGCAGTCAGTTCTGCTTCAAGCTTGTGGGGGACAAGACGAAAATGACCGTCACAGAATGCGGCTCGATTTAGGGCCAATATATGGACTTCCGGCATCTGGCCGTTTAGCTGCGATTTACTTGGTGTGCTATTAGATGAAACATGATCCATCAGGCGGCAAGAACTTGCGGTTCAAATGAGATCTGATCACAGAAGGTATTTATCTGCTCCCCATTCATGCTATTTTGGGGCATTATCAATACATGATATCCGTCGCCTTCAAGTCTATTTGTCAGATCCAGGAACATACTCATGGCTACTTTAGTATGTTTGCCCATATCCGGCATCCTCAGAACTACTATTTTTGCCGAAGGGATGACTGCGTCCACAACATACCCCCACCGTGTTGGACGATGCATCAGTACCACAATCTCTCTTTTCCTCAGCTCTGATATTATTCTCTCAAACTTTGCCAACTCTGGATTGATGGATTGCTTAATTCAAGACTCCTCCACTTTTTGAAGACATTATCACTTAATTTATTTTCCAAATGTAAAATGATACAATACTAAGAAGCTGGCTTGCGCCTGATTCATATCGTCAGCTCGCTGGCATCGGCCTCGGACGTATCCACATTTCCATTTATCATATGTTGGTTCTCCGTTTATTCTTCTACCTCTTATACGATGTCTCTAAATAAAAAGCTTTTGGTACCTATGATTATAAGTACTATTACCCCTATAGCCTTAAAGCTTAAATCAGAGATGTACATGCGTCGTCAAGGAAGTAGGCATTCTCTCTTCCAGACCATTTGGCCATGGCTATTTTTGATCAGGCGATAACCCAGCTTTCTAAGTTCGGTACGCACACGGCCTGTTTTAAATTCTAAATTATCTGCTATGGTACGTATCTCTCTGCGGTCGAAAATGAAAAATTTGAACCGACTGTTCCTCAGTATATAGCTATCGAGATCATTACGCTGCATATATCATCTCCGGCCGTTGCTTGCACCTTCTTCCACTCTCACCATTGGGCGATCTGTGATATGGACACCTTCTCTCGATGATCGTCAAGTTTAAAAATAAGCCCGGACGGGGTGAATATTGTTTTAGTCATTGATCAATACTTACAGAATATTAAGTATATATAGATTAGGATACTTAGCAATTTAAATACTAAAAGAGAAGAGAGTTACAATTGATTGCGCCGTTTGGCCGCGCACCACCGTTTCCGCCCAGATGCGCCACCATTCGTGCATGCATGCGAGCGAGTGCGGGCGCTTGTGGGCTCGCCCTAGCAGGAGGCTGGGCCGGGCGGAGGGCTCTGCTGCGGCATCTTACAGAGCGGTGCATTGTGAAAAAGAAATAATCGATTGAATATGTCCAATCACAGATGGAATCCGGATGACTATTCGAAGAGCTCATCTGCCCAGTATCAGTGGGCCATGGCCCTGATCTCTCGACTGCCCCTCCGGGGAGACGAGCGCATCCTCGATATCGGATGCGGAGACGGCAGGGTCACTGCCCATCTGGCAGGGCTCGTGCCGCAGGGAAGGGTCGTGGGGCTGGACAGCTCGCCCCATATGGTGGATTATGCCCGCTCAGCATTCGCCGGCCATCCCCGCCTCTCCTTTCAACTGGGCGACGCTTCCCGCCTGCCCTTTGGGGAGGAGTTCGACCTGGCGGTCTCCTTTGCCTGCTTGCACTGGATAGAGGATCACCTGCCGGTGCTGCAGGGGGTGAGCAGGAGCCTGGTGCCAAAAGGCCGCTTTCTCATGCAGTGCGGAGGGCGAGGCAATGCCGCACGCATACTGGATCTGACGGAAGAGATCGCCGCCCTGCCAAAATGGAGGCAGTACTTCCGAGGATTTGCCTTTCCTTATCACTTCTACGGCCCGGATGAGTACCGGATCTGGCTGGAGCAGGCGGGCCTGGTCTGTCGGCGGGTGGAGCTGGTGGGAAAAGACATGGTCCACCAGGGCCGGGAGGGGCTGGAGGGCATCATCAGGAACACCTGGCTTCCTTACACGGAGCGTATTCCCGAATCTTTGCGGGGCGAGTTCATATCCCAGATTGCAGCAGCATATCTGGAGAGATATCCTCTGGACGAATTCGGTCGGGCACATGTGCAGATGATGCGTCTGGAGGTGGAGGCGGAAAAAGCCGCCCGGTAGATGGTCGAAAGGTTCTTTATGCGCCACTGGTTATATCCAATTGGCTCAAGAACCGCAAATCCAGAGGAGTTAGATCAGATTTTCGTCTTCGATCGCCCGCGCCTGGGTGTCGCCGCCGCCCAGCCGCGCCCTCGTGCGCGTGCGAGCGGGCGCGGGCTTGCCCGTCGGCGATGAGGCGGGCTGGAGGGGCGATGCATCATGTCGGGTGGGGCATTGCTAAATCTGATGTAGGGGGCGGAGCGATATCATAAAATCAGAGATTTCTCAAATAGTCCAGGAACTTCTCTCTATCGTCAAAGGTCTTGCCAAGATCCGCTTCATGCTGTTTGATCCCCCTTCTTACATGGGCCTCTAATTCCGAGAGCTTTGGGGCCTCATTCGCGTATCTATCATGTTCATCAGCCAGGTCAGAAGGACCATCACATATGCCAATGACCTGAGAGAGGGCATCTGTCTTGTGCTTCTGAGCCTTCTTTTTCTCTTCCAGGAAATCCAAATATTGATCAACTTCCAAGAGTTCCGTGTCTGGCAGGGATCGAATCTTTTTAAGTATTGCATCTCGATCTTGCATCACAGTCGGCTCCATATTTTTTCATAACATTATG
>DAONDW010000163.1:0-4232 GCA_035402785.1 Methanothrix sp.
GCTGGAGGAATTTGATCATATGCCACAGGTGGTCTTAAGCATTGGAGGCTCGGATTCCGGAGGAGGTGCTGGCATTTGTGCGGATATAAAAACGTTTTCAGCTCTGGGACTGCATGGAACCTGTGCGGTCACCGCAATCACGGCACAAAATACGCTTGGGGTTCAGCAGGTCTTCGGACTGGAGCCGGATGTGGTGGAAGCGCAGCTCAAATCCATCACCGATGATTTCACTATTGCTGCTGCAAAGACCGGGATGCTTCATTCTGCAGGAATAGTTGAGGCTGTCAGTCGTCATCTTGCGGGAAGAAATATTCCTCTGGTCCTGGACCCGGTGATTGAAGCAGAGGCAGGAGGCAGGCTGCTATTCCCGGATGCAGTGGAAGCTTTGAAGACAAGCCTCATGCCACTGGCAAGGGTCGTTACCCCCAACATCTTCGAGGCTTATGCCCTTTCTGGGATCAGGGTTCGCGACAGAGAGAGCGCCCTTTTAGCTGCCCGAAAGATCCTGGAGATCGGTGCTCGTGCAGTGATAATCAAGGGTGGCCACTTAGATTGCATCGATCTGCTGCTGGAAAGTGGCGGAGGTGATGAGGGCATCCTTTTATCAGGCAAGAGGGTGGCTGGCGAAAACCACGGTGTGGGATGCACCTACTCCGCAGCTCTGACCTGTTACCTGGCCCAGGGCTTCACACTTCAAAGCGCAGCCATCCAGGCAAAAAGGTTCGCGGAAAAGGCCCTTATCGGCAGCATGAGGGTTGGAAGGGGCGTTGGGCCAGTGGACCAGGCTGCTTATCTGAGACGGCAAGCAGAGCTTGCAGGTGCCCGAAGGGATGGGAAGTTATAAATCAATGTGGCAAGGATGCACAAAGGATTGCTCTAGCTGGAGTGTTGATTATGGGAAGCGTTAAGCCTAGTTACATTAAGAATTTCGCAATGGATCTGTTGAGAACCTATGAAAGCTCATTTAGCCCGGACTTTGAACAGAATAAGCTAAAAGTATCAGAATATACCGATATCAAAAACAAGACCATACGCAATCGTGTGGCAGGGTATATTTCAAATGTTATGAGGCAGAGAAGTACTCGACGGGGCGAGGTAGAGATTGATGTTTAGAGGCGTGTTCCCTGCGATAATCACGCCGTTTTTAAAAGATGAGAGCCTGGATGAGGAGGGACTGAGGAGAAACATCGAATACCTGAACAAGACCGGCATAGCAGGCATTGTTCCCTGCGGCACGACAGGAGAGTCGGCTACCCTGACATTTGAGGAGCATAAACGGGTGGTTGAGATCGCGGTGGATGCCTCCAAGGTGCCGGTTATTGCAGGCACTGGCTCAAATAATACTCGCGAGGCCCTGGAGCTGACACGCCATGCAGCAGAAGCAGGTGCTGATGCGGCATTGCTGATCACGCCATATTACAACAAGCCGAATGACCGGGGCATGTATGAGCATTTCAGGACCATAGCAGAGAAATGCAATATTCCGATTGTACTCTACAATGTTCCCAAGAGGACCGGAATAGACCTCAAGCCTGATCTGGTCGCGAAGCTGTCAAAGGTAAAGAACATCGTGGCGATAAAGGAGGCCAGCGGAAGCCTTTCTCAGCAATCCAGAATCATTGAGCAGACCCGTGGAAGCGATTTTGTCGTTTTGTCGGGGGACGATGATCTGACTTTGCCGACCATTTCTCTCGGAGCCAAAGGCGTGGTCTCAGTGGTTGCCAATGTGGCACCCAGAAAGACTGTGGCGATGGTCGATGCTGCTCTAAAGGGAGACTATGAGAAGGCAAGGGAGTTGCACTATGAGCTTGCGCCATTGGTGCGGGCCATGTTCCTGGAGACCAATCCGATTCCAGTGAAGACTGCCCATAAGTATCTGGGCCTGGCCAACGGACCTCTGCGCTCTCCAATGGCTGCCATGACTCCTGAAAATGAGGCTGTCCTTAAAGAGATCCTGGAGAGGCTGGGCGAGAAAGCATGACGAAGATAGCTCTGACCGGTGCCCTGGGACGCATGGGCACCCTGATCCTTCAGGAGGCGTCAAAGGTAGATGGCATGCGGCTCGTTGCCGGGCTTGATGCCATTGGCGCAGGAAAGGAGCTGCCTGGCGGGGTAATTGTCAAAGATGCGAGCCTGATAGAGTCGGTTTTAAAAGAGAGCCAGCCAGACGTGCTCATCGATTTCACAATTGCAGGGGCTGCGGTAAACAATGTATGCACTGCAGCGAAGCTTGGAATCGATCTGGTCGTGGGAACCACCGGATTTTCTGCCGATCAGCATTCCACCATGAAAAAGGCCATCGATGGAAATGTTGCTGCAGTCATATCGCCCAATTTCAGCCTGGGCGTGAATGTCTTCTGGAAGCTGGTGGCTGAGGCTGCGGCTGCACTCAAGGGCTATGACATCGAGGTCATTGAGGCTCACCACAATCAGAAAAAGGATGCCCCCAGCGGAACTGCTCTGGCCACAGTGCAGGCAATAGAGAAGGCGATCGGCGAAAGGGAGATCGTGCATGGCAGGCAGGGGCTCATGCCTCGCAGAAAGGAGATTGGAGTTCATGCAGTGCGCGGCGGAGACATCGTGGGAGATCACACAGTGCTATTTGCCGGGACCGGGGAGCGGCTGGAGATAAAGCATCAGGCGCACAGCAGGACTGCGTTTGCCAGTGGTGCAGTGCGTGCTGCAGAGTGGGTTGTCGACAAAAAACCTGGAATCTACAGCATGGAAGACGTTTTGAAGTCGAGATGAACCAGATCGAAAAGAACAGTCGCATTCTCATTTTTAAGGGAAGCAGGCTTGAGCCAGCCTCTGTCGAGAAGAACACGGTTGGCTTTTGCCGCCTGTGCGAGGCTGAACTGACGAGCTTGGCCTATCACAGCACGCAGTCCGGCTGGCTGGTATCAGCCTGCTGCCCGAATGGCCACCTGGTTCTCATGTGCTATGACCTGGAATGGAAATGGCTGGAAGACGCTGACCTGCTGGCCATTGAAGATGCAGGCGCAGCCAGAGATGAACCGGTAAACGATAAGGTGGACATATCATCAATCTCAAAAGATATGCTGGAAGCCGTCTTTACCCAGGCTGAGATCAGGGACATGCTTGCATGCCAGCAGGGCAGGCCATACACCCGGCAGAACCTGTATCGGGCACGGGCCAAATACGATAAATTCGCAAAGCTGTTTGGCATGAGAATTGATGTTTAAAAAATAATAAAATTTAAAAATAAATTGTTTTGCTTCCTTCAGTCTGGCCTCTGCAAAGGATCAAACGCTCTTGTAGGAATTAACCAGGTCTCTGGTGGTGATAAAGCTCGCATCTTTGCCTGCTGCATATTCTATGAATTTCTTGTAGGCATCCAGATACTCGCCTGACCCGGACACGACGTTTGTAAAGACAACCACCATCGGTTCGCCTGTGCCTTTGGCCTCGTCGAGTTTCCCTGCAAGAGCGTCATACCATTGAGTTCCATTCAATCCGGCAGCTTTTGCCGCTGCATCCGACAAACGAATGCCCTGGCTCTCGCTCACCGAAACCACATAAAAGCCGAATCCCTCCATGGGATATGGCATGCTCTTGCCCTGGCTCTCAGGCAGTCCCTTATCATCTACAAGGTAGAGCAATTCGAGGTCATCCATTATTTTGTAGCTGCTCATGTTATACGAATCGGGCTGAGGAAGGTATCCGGCCACCTGGAACTGTTTTCCTCCGCAGACATAATCATCTTCGACGTATTTCTTGTTCTTTCTCATCCTTGCGTCCTGATCCTCGAATGACACCAGTCCCTCTCCGCTCGTCATGCCACCCATGATAAGCTCATGGTTGTTTTTTGTGCCGAGCATTGTGACATAGAGTGGATGAAGTTTGTATGCAATATCTCCTGTAACCGAAATTGTGAAATTGGACTTTCTGGAGTCCAGCACATTCGTCAGATTTGTGGTGGTATTCATCTCGATCGCGTCTTTTTCTAGCTGGCTTTTTCCTTCAGGTTGGGGCGCTTGATCCATTTTTACTATTATGCTCAAAGCGCCTGACCCGTCGCTTGCCATTGCACCTGAAAGGAGTTGCTGTGCAACTATGCAGGCCAGCAATGCAAAATACATCATTCTCGTTAAGCTCATCATCATGCACCTCTATCGCTTATTCTCTGCATATTATGCCATTAATGCAATATATTACAAAACCCTTTTAGCTGTTTGTTCTGTTCGAATTAATAATACTTGTGGTCCCTGAGA
>DAONDW010000164.1:0-1709 GCA_035402785.1 Methanothrix sp.
GCCATGAGAAGCCATCCGAAGAGCGTCTCCATCACAGTCAGGATCTCATATCCCTCCACGATGCTGAAGTTCTGAGGCGTTTTTCCGAGAAATTGCATGCTGCTGAAGTAGAACGCATCGTTGAGTGAAACGCTCGACAGGTCCAGCCGGTGCGCTTCGCTGCCTTCTGGCTGCAAAGCGCTTGCTGCCCAGAATATGCCTGTGAAGAGCAGGATAATTGTGAGGCTTAAGAGAATCGTATGTGATGGGCGCACACCATAGCCGCAGGAGACCCATGCCAGACGGTCGAAGAGCCGCGGAATGGTTTTGAGAGAGCGCGCCTGCTTTTCCTTTCTGTATTGATAGTAGCAGTCGTCTGAATCCTCGAACTGCTCCAGGTTTCGGAAGTTCTTGATCAGCGTCAGGTACACTGATCCGTTGAACGGGACATGCTCCTTGATGGAGTTCCAGCGCACGACCATTCGGTTCATGTTGAAGTCCTTCATCTGGATGCTTGAGCCCTCTTCGAAGATGGCATCTGAGAGCCTCAATGTGTAGACCTTGGCATTGACCAGATGGAAATTGCGCTCAAAGCTTGCGCGTACGAAGTCTGCATCATTGAACCTTGCACGCGAGAAATTGGCGTCAGCAGCAAAAGAGGCTCGCGAGAAATTGGCGACGCCCTGAAACTCGGAATCTGAGAAGCCCGCATCGCCTGAGAAGTCCGAATCTGAGAAATTGGCGCCTCTTGTAAATGATGTGCCATCGAAGTCCACAAGCCCGGAAAAGGCGGCATGATCGAAGAATACATCGCCTTTGATCACCGAGTATTCTATCTTGATGGTGGATTTAATAGCCTTGCGCTTATTTTTATTGATGGGCAGGTCAAGCTGATGTAAATCGAGGTCTCCATAGATGATGACGTTCTCGTATTCCACGGGTTTGCCGTTTTCGATCTTGTTCAGGACCTCTTCGGCCTTGATCATCAAAAGGCTATCGACCATAAACGGGGAATGATTTCGTCAAATGCAGATAATCTTTTCGGCATTGGTTGATCGGTGCATCGTGATAGTGCGCCTTGATGGCATGCCCTGATGGAGTCTCTCGATTGGGTCTTTTGATTTCTCTCAGCAAAGCTCCTCAGATCCGGTGCCTTGAAGCATCTTCTCCACCCAGTCCCAGTCGTGCTCGTAGATGTGAGCAGAGGCGCTGGTTGTGGAGATCGATCCCGGCTCAGCTCCTACCTCACAGGCGACATACTGCAGGAGCCTGGCGAGGCCATAGAGATTTGCGGGATAAGCTCCTGCAAAGTCGTGGCTTCTGAAGAATATGGAAAGATGCAGTTGACCGTCTCGCAGCTTGAAGTCGTCCACAATCATGCACGGAACCTCATCTCTCGAGCAATCCACAGGTGCAATCCAGGTTACGGCTGTTGCACGTCTGCTGGACGCGTTGCCCCGCAGCCGCAGGATGGCCTGTTCTATCTGGTCAAGTGGCTGTATGCCAGATACAGACCAGGCCCGCAGCCTCTCGCCATAGGTGTACTCAAATCCGGGATTCTTGCCTGAGAGAAGCTGCCTTGCATACTCCTCAAGCCTCTCCTCATTCCATGAATAGCCCTCTGGAATCATCTCGCAATATGGGTCTTCTACTACTATTTGCATGGAGAGAAGCTCCTTGATCTTTGTGCCCCTCTCGTCTGTGATCTCTTCTCCCTGACGCCAGATGAG